>CAJBJW010000162.1 GCA_903953455.1 uncultured Pseudomonadota bacterium
AAGAATCCTAACATGACTATGTCATTGTTTGCAGATTTACCTAATAATGCGACAAGCGAATTTTTGCTTTCATGAAAATTGAAAATGACTGCGATAAACGAGAGAATGACGATAAGGTGAATGGTTGACAGCATTCGTCCGAAAATAGTTGCAATTAGTTTGTTCATACCAGCCCTCTATGAGATACATGCAAGAAATTAAGATGCAATCATCACTCAACAATAAAAGTGACTCTCAGTATATCGGTTTGAATGTTGTTTTTTTGAGATGAGTTGGTTTTTGAATTATTGGTGGATTGTATCTTCATGGGAAATTATTAATTAATAATCAAGGGTATTGTTAATTATTTTGAGCATCTGTATAGTGTGCTCTAACAAGTTTTTAGCGGTCTCCTCATTATAGTTTGACATCTCCGCTCTCATTGCTACTAGGTAATGAGAGCTTTTTTTTGCGTCGATTTCAGGGGGATTTAATTGTACGCAAATCCCTATTTCCTATAATTTGACTGTCTTACTGAATTTTGCAGTAATTTGTTAGCTAATATCTAATAGATTGTATTTATTAATGTCGGATTATACTGAGCCAATCCGACATTATTTTTTTAATTGACTCAATTAATCGGGCAATCCAAAGCGAATAATTTTCGAAAAATCGCTCGCATTCAGACTCGCGCCTCCCACTAAGGCGCCATCCACCCCATCAAGTTGCATAATCTCGTTGATATTATCGGGTTTGACATTACCGCCATAGAGAATTCGCACTCGCGCTGCAACATGTTCGCCATATAAATCCATCAGTAAATTACGAATGAAGTCGTGCACTTCTGCAATTTGTTCAATTGACGCGGGTTTTGCCCCTTCGCCAATGGCCCAAACAGGTTCATAGGCAATGATAACTTCATTCATAGTTGGACGCGCAACCCCGCCAAGGCCGATGCGTATTTGACGATCAAGTAATTCAAAGGTTTCATGCGCGCGACGAGCTTCACGGTTTTCACCGCAACAAAAAATGACTTGCAGACCATTTGCCAGTGCGGCGTGGACTTTGCGTTGAATTGCTTCGTCACTTTCGCCCGCGCGTTCGTTTAATTCATATTCTAAAAATTTTGCTAAGCCCTCAAGGACGTCTTGATTACTTTCTTCAAGTAAATGGGCGATGGCTGATAAAATCTTAATGTCTGGGTTTTCACGTTGACTTAAACGCAGATGCGATTGCGTGAGAAAACTTTTAGATAAACGCCTCGCCACACTTGAGCTAAAACCGAAATATTTTCCCAAATTAGCGCGTCGATCTGAATGCCCAATAATGACGCGATCAACACCAATTGCAGCAAGCATATCGGCGGAAATTTCCCCTGTAAACGCCCCTTTGGACTCAAAGAACGTATCTTGCGCAAGTAAAAATACATTGCGTCCAATGCCATATTCACGTAGCAAAAAATCGGGTTTAATATAATTGGCAAGTGTGGATAAGCCAGTGAAAGGCGGGGCAAATCCCATGTCTACATCACGGATGTTATGGCATAAATCAAAAATTCTCGCTGCGAGTGCAACACCGGCGCGAGGAATCAGATTCATTTTCCAGTTTCCCGCCAAAAAAGGGCGAATTGCACTCGGGTCACCCTGTTCGGCTGGAATTTTTCGCCATTGATTGGCGGTGCGCTGACGGTAATAATTACGATATATTGGGGTAGTCATAAATGTCGCTGCGTGAAATGGATAAAGGTATCATTTTGAACGCTTACACGGTCAAGGACAATGCTATAATTGCCCATTATAAAGATTTTTATTGAGGAATGAAAAATGACAATTGATGCAACGCAATTTAAACAGGCTATGCGTTTGTGGGCAAGTGGTGTAACGGTATTAACAACGAGTTCGCAAGAGCATGGTTTGCAAGGGATGACGGTATCGGCATTTTCGAGTGTTTCTGCGGAACCCGCGCTCATTTTATGTTGTCTAAATAACGATACCGATACGGGTGCAGGTATTGATATTAGCCAGAGTTTTGGGGTGAATGTGTTAAACATGAATCAACAAAATGTGTCGAATCAATTTGCAGGAGGATGTAGTCATGAAGAGCGTTTTGCGAGTAATCCTTGGCATACAGCGGTAACCGGTGCGCCTTTACTAAGTGAGAGTTTGATGTCACTGGATTGCAAATTAGTCGAAAAAGTTCGCGCGGGATCGCATTGGATTTTGATTGGTGAAGTACAGCATAGTGAAGTGCGTGAAGGGAAACCATTGCTTTATTTTAATGTAAATTACCATCAGTTAGCAGATTAATATTTTTTTCATTTTCGAATAATAACGCATGCAAGAATTCATTCCTTTCGCCATTTTATTTCTTGGTCTTTTGCTTGGAAGTGTGGTGACGGTTTTTTTCATGCGTGCGCGTTTTGCGGCGATGCTGTCTGCGGCGCTAAATGAAAGTCACATTAACGACGCACGTTTAAACGAGCGACTGCAGAATGTGCAGGAGGAAAATCGTCGCCTTGAAGGCGTGATTGATGAAAATGCAGACGATTTTCATGCGTTGCGCTCGCAATTGAATGACAGTCAAAATGAACGCGCTCAATTAATGGAGCGCGTGAGTCGCATTAACGTTCTTGAAAAAGAAAAAAATCAACTCGCCATTGAAAAAGAGGTGTTAAGTAATCAATCCAATGAATTGCATGCAAATATCGCGACATTAACCGCGCAGCTTGAAGCACAGCAAGTCCAAAGTATTGAAAAAATGGCCTTGCTCAATGACGCAAAAGATCAATTGAGTAATCAATTTAAAGTGCTGGCAAATTCGATTTTTGAGGAAAAAAGTCGTCAATTCAACGAGCAAAATCAAAGCAGTCTGGACAATATTTTAAGTCCGCTCAAAATAAAATTACATGAATTCCAAGGGAAAGTGGAAGAAGTGTATGTGCAAGAAGGTAAAGAGCGCAGCGCCCTCGCGCAACAAGTGAAGCAGTTGATGGAGCTAAATCAACAATTATCCAGTGATGCGCACAATTTGACTAATGCACTTAAAGGGCAAGCGAAAACCCAAGGAAATTGGGGCGAATTTATTCTCGAGCGTGTATTGGAAAATGCGGGGCTGATCAAAGGCAATCATTACAAAACCCAAGAAAGCCACACGCGCGAAGATGGGTCACGCGCTCAACCCGATGTGATTATCTATTTGCCCGAAGGCAAGCATTTAGTCATCGACTCAAAAGTATCGGTTGTCGCGTATAACGACTATGCCAACTCAGACGATGAAGCAATGAAAAATGCGGCGTTGAAACGTCACATTGAATCGATTAAAACGCATATTGCGCAGTTGTCGAGCAAAAATTATCACGATTTATATCAATTAAAATCACTCGATTTTGTCATTATGTTTATTCCCATTGAACCCGCGTTTATGCTAGCAGTTACGCAAGACAGCGAGATTTGGCAGCAGGCTTGGACAAAAAACGTTTTACTGGTCAGTCCCAGTACACTCTTATTTGTCGTGCGAACCATTTCCCATTTGTGGCGACAAGAACAGCAAACACAAAATGCTCAGGACATCGCCAAGCGTGGTGGGCAACTTTATGACAAATTGGTGGGATTTGTGGCGGATTTAGAGGAAGTGGGCAAACGCATGCAACAAGCGCAAAAAAGTTATGATGATGCGTTTGGGAAATTCACCACGGGGCAAGGTAACGTCATTGCGCAAGCCCAAAAACTCAAATCGCTAGGCATCAAAACCAATAAATCCCTGCCAGCGTCATTAACGCAGTTTTCATTGGAAGATGAAACGGAGTGAGGCGTTGAAAACGTAGACATTGTTGTCAATTATTGATTGATATGTTATATTGTAACTAATTGAAACTTTTTACCTGATAATCTATCGCTTATTATGTTGCATGCCATCGAACTCAACCACACACATGATCATGAGACGTGCGTTCATGATGCACTACAAAATGCAAAGCAAATTTGCCATGAAAAAGGTGGTGTTCTTACGGATATTCGTCGACAAGTGCTTGAGTTGATTTGGCGAAATCATCACCCTGTCAAAGCCTACGATATTATTGAAAAATTCAAACCTAGCGAGCGGACTCAAGGTGCGGCAAAACCGACTACGATTTATCGTGCATTGGAGTTTTTGCTTGAAAAAGGGTTAATTCATCGCGTCGAAAGTTTGAACGCATTTATTGGCTGTAGTAATCCGCTTCATGTTCATGAGTTAGTATTACTCATTTGTAAAAAATGTGAAAACGTTCAAGAACGCAGCGCAGCAGGCGTTATGGAAAGTATTAAAACAGAACTTCAGCAAGCCCATTTTATAGCGCATAGCAAAATCATTGAAATTCACGGTTTATGTGACCGTTGCACCTAAATCAACGCGTTGCGTTGTATGATGAAAAACGAGGTGGCGTTATTTTTTGCAACCAAATAGATACATTATAACATATCTAGTTTAAGGATTTTAGAGGCCTATTTTTATGATAACAAAGGTACTTCCCGTCACTGTTTTATCGGGATTTTTAGGGGCAGGCAAAACCACATTACTCAATGCCATACTTGCCAATAGGCACGGGTTAAAAATTGCTGTCATTGTGAATGATATGAGTGAAATTAACATTGATGCTGCGCTCGTGAAAAATGAAATGTCGTTAAATTATGCGCAAGAAAAATTAATTGAAATGAGCAACGGTTGTATTTGTTGCACTTTGCGTGAGGATTTATTGATTGAAATTACCCAACTCGCCAAAGAACAACGTTTTGATTACTTGTTAATCGAATCAACAGGCATTGCAGAGCCACTTCCGGTTGCAGAAACGTTCACGTTTCGAGATGAACACGGCGTGAGTTTGTCAGATATTGCGCGTTTAGACACGCTGGTGACGGTTGTAGACGCGGTCAATTTTTTGCCCAATTATCTTGAATCACCGTTTCTCAAAGACATTGACGCGCAGGTGAATGAAGAAGATGAACGTAATATT
>CAJBJW010000163.1 GCA_903953455.1 uncultured Pseudomonadota bacterium
CGCGGATGTTGGATATCTTGCGTCAGACTTGATGGCTCAGCATTATGCAAAACGCGCGAGTGCAGGCTTGATTATTGCTGAAGCGACGATGGTCATGGAGGGTAATTCTGCGTTTTGGAAAGAGCCTGCTATTTATAGCGCGTCGCAAGTTGATGCATGGAAAAAAGTAACGGATGCCGTGCATGAGCAAGGTGGTCGTATTTTTTCGCAACTTTGGCATGGCGGTCGCGCGTGTCATCCCTTGCTTAATGGCGGTAAAGAGCCTGTTGCACCCAGCGCCATTGCAATTACAAGCAGTGAGGTGCTTACGCCCGAAGGTTTAAAGCCTTATGTGACGCCGCGTGAATTAAGCGATGATGACATTCCTGGAATTATTGCTGGTTTTAAACACGCTGCAATGAATGCAATAGCGGCAGGGTTTGATGGCGTGGAAGTGCATGGCGCCAATGGTTATTTACTGGATGAATTTTTGCGTGATGGGGCGAATAAACGCACGGGCGCGTATGGTGGTAGTATTGAAAATCGCGCTCGCCTGATGCTTGACGTGCTGGGTGCGGTTTGTGAGGTTTGCGGAAGTGACCGTGTGGGCCTGCGAATTTCGCCACTTAACAGTTTCAATAGCATGGTAGATAGTGATCCTATTGCACTTTCAACGTGGTTAGCTAACAAATTAAATGATTTTAATTTAGCTTATTTACACGTCATGCGTAGTGATTTTTTCCAAGTTCAACAAGGCGATATACTCACGCCCATTCGTGAACATTACCAAGGTGTTCTCATTAGTAATATGGGGTATAGTCCCGAGGAAGCGCAAGAGGCGATCTCTAAGGGTTTAGTGGATGCGGTTTCTTTTGGCGTACCCTTTATTGCTAACGCGGATTTTCCTGAAAAAATTAAATCGGGTACAGCACTCAATCAAGCTAATCCTGATTTCTTTTATACCGGTGGTGCGCAAGGTTATGTAGATTGAAATAAAGTGGCAATGCGAGCTTTAACAGCCGCTTTGAGGGTTAGGCTACGTTGATAGATTGCTGTGTGCCTTACGCTCTCATGTGCCCAATGCAATAAAGTACTAATTTTGGTATAAATTGTTGAAAACCAGTTAAACGTTAATAGCGCGGGTTTGACCAAGCGAAAGATTCGCGCAATGAATAGCGTAGTCGATAATTTCAAGACAATTTCAAGTAAAATCGCTTCTAAAATTGCACCACGTGCAAGCAAAAACACGGCTAGAATATTAAACGGTGTGACGATAACTAATGGGATAAAAAAAGCGAATAACGCCCGTTTAGGGGAACTTTCAATCAGCCATTCATCAAATCTTTCCAAATGCAAAATGCGTGAGAAAAATTGACCCGCCATCGTTAAACTATCCCAGAGCCATTCCTCAAAAATAAGGATGATGGCAAGAATTGAAAGCAGTGTTTTTTTCAGCATATGTATTGCCTTTAGGTGGGATCGCTTAATGACAGTTGATTTTAACGACAGAATTCAAGATAGATAGCCGTATGATGTATACGGCTACCCTCCAGCGAGCGAGTTTAGTTGATATAGTGGACAATCAAAAATAACACGACAGTTAATCCTAAACCACAGTGAGCTAGGCCTTTAATACTCGTATAAGGTCCCATTTTACCGCCTTCAGGAAGTTTGCTTAAGGCTGGAATATGTTTAAGTACGGGGTACGCTCCGTTATATTCCAATGCAAGGATGAGTAACGTTGCAAGTAAAAAGGCAAAGACATTAAAGCTATGGGGAAAATGTGACGATGCGCCCATAAAGTAGAGCATTGGCATAGAAAACAAGGCATTGGTTCTGGACGCAAGACCTGCAGTAGCCAGTGCAGCACCCACTTCTGGAAGTGGACTTTCACCTTGAGCAACTCTTGTCGTTGATTCAATGATGATTTTTTGATTTGGCCAGATAATTAACCAAACATTTGTAAACATGATAATGCCAAGTAATGAACCAACATAAATATCGACTGAGCCACCTCCACCACGAAGCCCTAACATGCCAATACCAGTAAGTAAGGTTACCACTGCACCATAGCGAAACCAAAATAAAGCGCGGGGTACGAGTTTTTGAATGGCTTCTGATTTTGTATCAGCTTGAGCTTCTTTGAAAAACTCGCCTTGGACAAGATTGAAATAGTAAAGCATACCAATCCATGTGATACCTGCGAGCAAATGCCCCCAGCGTAGCAACATTTCAAATCCTGACGTTGTTGTCACTAATTCCATATTACACCTCAAATTTATAATTATTATTGATAATGAATCTGTGCGGATGATAGCGTCCTACGAGAGACTTTTACAAAAATCAAACAATAGTGAACAAGTGAATGTTAAAAGCTATCATTTAGTATTTTTTCATCTTTTATCAATATTAGCGAGTAAATTCAGCCACCGTTGAGGATAAAACGCTATTATAAATTATGAGTAAACAAGGACTTATGCGTTGAAAGCTAACTTATTCTTCGGTTTGTCTAAAGTGAATGGTTAAACCTTGCAGAAAGTTTCTGAGAATTTGATCGCCACACTTGCGATAATGTTTGTGTCCTTCATGTCTAAAAAAGGCACTCAGTTCGTGTTTTGATAATTCAAAATCGGCTGTTTTTAATGTACTTAGCATATCTTCTTCTTTGAATTCCAATGCAATGCGCAATTTTCTCAAAATCGCATTGTTATCGAGTTCCGCGTTTGCATGAGCTACTGGTTTGTCACTTTTGCCACGTTTATACGTAATTAACCCATCTAAAAAGGCAGTTAATTGCGCATTACTCATAGCAACAAAGCCTTCTTCATTGTCTTTTTTGAGCAGTGTGAGCAAGGTTTCACGGGTGATTTCATAATCGCTCAAGGCAAATATATCAATCATTGAATGGTCGTTTAAATTTAAAGCATACCGAATACGGCGTATTACATCGTTATTGATCATAAAGTTGACTGTGAATAGAGCGCTGCATTTTTAATGTAAATGCAGCGCGGGTCGTGTAACTGACGTGCTACACGAATAAAAAAGAGACGTCCAGAAAGAGGGAGTAAATTTTAATGTCCAGCGTGTCCGTCTGCTGGGGGTTTTACGACATCATTTCTGCGTAAAACATAGCGATCAGCGTCTTTTCCACTGTAATGTACACCATTTTTATCAAGTTCAACGAGCTTATTCTCATCTACATAATAATGGCGTTCAAGATTATTATCTCGAGCCGTTAAAATAATGGTGTTTTGATTACTGAAGATAAATTTCCCTTTCTCTGTGATATCGCGTGGTGATCTGCCCACGTATTGTGTGATAATAATATAGGAGTTATTTGCATTCAATGCGAGTGTGTTTTTTATGCCTTTGCAATCGTCACAAGGCGTAAATCCATTATATATTCCAGGCCCATCGAGTGTTTGTTGCGAATGGTGTGCGTCATGCGTGTCGCTAGGCTCTTGAGCAAAAACCACGCTTTGTGTTGCTAGCGTGAGAGTCAAAAAACAGCCAGTGAAAACAGTTTTCAATGCATATTTTAATTTTAATTTGGGCATTATTGTTTCTCCGTTAAGATGACTTTATTGGTTGAGGAATCACTTTCACATTCTAATCCTTCAACGCGCTGAAATCCACGTGGCAGTGCTAAACCCCGTTTAGCCCGATAACCCATGTAAGGCTCAAGGTCTTGTGTTTTCAAGGTTAGTGTCCGTTTACCTGAGATAACTTTGAGTGCGGTTTCGGGTGGCAGAATGGTAAATGCTGTCACGAAATCATTACCGCTATGTAAATCAGCCGATGGAATTTGAATCAATTTATTACCTTTCCCTCTGGGCAAGGTTGGCAGTTCGTTAAGGGGGAAAATGAGCAGGCGGCCTTGCGCGGTCACCACGGCAATGAAATGATCTTCTTGCGTGGTCAATAGTGGCGCGAGCAATCGTTCATTATTAGCAAGTGTTACTAAGGCTTTACCCGCTTTATTTTTGCTCAAAAATTCTTTGAGGGGCGTTTTAAACCCGTAACCCCAATGGTTGACTAACACCACAAGATCGTCCGCGTTGCCGGCAATTAAATGGGTAAATGTCGAGCCAGTAGGTGGATTAAATCGTCCTGTCAGTGGTTCACCTTGCGTTCGGGCGGAAGGCAAATCATGGGTGGTTGAGCTATAAACACGTCCAGTTGAATCAAATAAATACACCGACTGCGTTGAGCGGGTTTTAACGGCTGCTTGAAAACTATCACCTGCGCGATAATTTAAACTTTCAACTTCAATGTCATGACCTTTCGCCGCGCGAATCCAGCCTTTTTGCGATAAAATCACGGTTAATGGTTCATTGATCACTAAGGCAGTTTCGTTAAGTGCCTGCGAGGCTTCGCGACACACTAAGGGTGAGCGGCGCGCATCGCCATAATCGAGAGCATCTTGTTGCAATTCTTTTTTAATCAAATCTTTGAGCAGTAATGCTGAGCCGAGTGTTTCTTCGAGGTACTCGCGTTCTTTGCTCAGTGCATCTTGTTCACCGCGAATTTTGATTTCTTCGAGTTTGATTAAATGACGTAGTTTTAATTCTAAAATCGCTTCAGCTTGTGTATCCGTAATGCCAAAACGCGACATTAATACGGGTTTAGGCGTATCTTCGGTGCGAATAATGGCAATGACTTCATCGATATTCAAATAGGCAATTAAAAGGCCCTCTAAAATGTGCAGTCGCGCAAGGACTTTATTTAAACGATGTTGCAGGCGTCGCCGAACCGTTTCCGTTCTAAATGCCAGCCA
>CAJBJW010000164.1 GCA_903953455.1 uncultured Pseudomonadota bacterium
CATTTTTTTAAAGGTGTTAGCCACTAAAAAATCGCACATGAAATGCTATGTTTTTATCCGCTGCACTAAAATTAAACATAAAAGTGTATTTATGCAACATTTTGGTGCATTTTTTCAACAATTATCTAATTTAAAAACATTAACTATCTGTTTTTGTTGTTTATAGAATACTGGCATACTACCTGCTTATAAATTTATAAACACTCACTCAACCATGGAATTATAAAAATGAAAACACTTAAAAAACGCAATAATTACCGCACAATACAAGGCGTTGCAAGCAGCCTACTGCTTATTGGCGCAGCCGTAAATGTTAACGCTGGTATGATTTCAGATGTCACAGGCAAAGATGTTAATGAAGTTTCGTGGCTAAAAAACAACGGTATCGTTGTTGGTGGATGGGGAAATGCTGGCATTACCTATAACGCCACAAATCCGTCAAATGGCTTCAATGGTCCCGTCACATTTGGCGATCGTGACAGCGAAGTTCAACTTAATCAGTTAAATCTCTTTGTTCAACGTGCTGTTGCAACCGAGGGAACCAGTTGGGATTTTGGTGGTCGCTTTGACGCGATGTTTGGTACAGACTCGATTTTCACACAAGCTTACGGTGTTCCAGGTTTTGATCCTGCAACAGGTCAAGCTTTAAACCGAGGTCACTGGGACTTAAACTTTTTAGGTAGTGCACAAAATCGCTTTTATGACATCGCTTTACCACAAGCGTATGTTGAAGCTTATGCACCAATTGGTAATGGTTTAAATATCAAAGCCGGTCATTTTTATACCCCAATTGGTTATGAAACTGTGCCTGCACCCGATAATTTCTTCTACACACACGCCTACACCATGCAGTTTGGCGAACCGTTCACCCATACAGGTATTCTGGGCAATTATACAGTCGATGAAAATTGGTCTGTTGTAGGTGGCGCATTAACGGGTAGTGCAACCGGTGGCTGGGATGGCAGTTTCGATCAACAATTAGGAAACTGGGGTGGTTTACTTGGTACCACTTGGACAAGTAAAGATAAAGGCACATCGGCTAATATTACAGGTACTTACAGTGGCACATCAGAGCAAAGCAGCAACGCTTGGGCAATGTATAGCATGGTGTTAAAACACAATATTACCGAAAAAACACACTTAATGCTGCAACATGACCACGGTTTTGCTAATGGCGTAATGACAGCTGCAGGAACTAGAGATTCTGAGTGGTACGGCATAAATATGCACTTAACCTATGATATCAAAGACAATCTGACGGCTGGTATTCGCACAGAATGGTTTAGAGATCAAAACGGTATTCGCGTATTTGCACCTGCTAGAACAGGTGGAGTCTTAAATGGTGCAAGTTATTATGCTATGACTGCTGGTTTAAATTGGAAACCAGTAACATGGTTGAACTTACGTCCAAACGTCCGTTATGACTGGGCAGACGGTTCACGTCCATTTGATAATAGTTCTGCACAAGATCAATTCTTATTCTCTACCGATTTTTCAGTTAATTTCTAAAATCATTTCTAAATTTCCAAGGGGGAAAAATGAAAGCACTTTCGCGCTGTCTAACTGCATTAACCTTGCTAAGTGCCTCTGCGCTTAGTTATGCCGACGACGTTGCCGCGCCTATCGCCAATAAAGGCGATACAACGTGGGTGATGGTGTCAACAATTTTAGTTATCATGATGATTATCCCTGGATTGGCATTATTTTATGGCGGCATGGTTCGCGCTAAAAATATGCTTTCTATTTTAATGCAAGTATTTGTCATTTTTTGCATGATTGCGATTCTATGGGCCATTTATGGCTATAGTATTGCTTTTACAGAAGGCAATGCGTTTTTTGGTGGATTTAGTAAAGTCTTTCTAAAAGGAATCACACCGGATTCACTTGCGGCGACCTTTACGAAAGGGGTTTATATTCCTGAATTTGCCTATGTTGCGTTTCAGCTGACTTTTGCTGCGATTACACCAGCCATTATTATCGGCTCATTTGCAGAGCGTATTAAGTTTTCAGCGGTGCTTGCGTTTACTTTCCTTTGGTTTACTTTCTCTTATTTACCACTTGCACACATGGTGTGGTATTGGGCAGGCCCTGATGCTTACACCGATGCGAGCGCTGCTGAAGCGGCTGGTGCAACAGCAGGATTCTTATTCCAAAAAGGGGCATTAGATTTTGCGGGTGGCTCAGTTGTTCATATTAACTCAGGCGTTGCAGGCTTAATTGGCGCTTTATTAATTGGAAAACGTATTGGTTTTGGTCGTGAATCCTTAGCGCCTCATAGTGTAACGTTGACCATGGTCGGCGCTTCTATTGCTTGGGTAGGCTGGTTTGGCTTTAACGTAGGCTCTAATTTAGAAGCCAATGGTTTAGCTGCATTAGTATTACTCAATACATTGCTTGCTGGCGCTGCTGCAACGCTATCTTGGATGGCCGCAGAGTGGTTGATTCGTGGCAAACCTAGCATGCTAGGTGGTGCATCAGGTGCAATTGCAGGTTTGGTTGTCATTACGCCTGCATGCGGATGGTCTGGTATCATGGGTGCAATTTTCTTAGGTTTAGTATCGGGTGGCGTCTGTTTTTGGGCTGTAACGATACTTAAAAGCAAATTCAAATACGACGACTCACTCGATGCGTTTGGCATTCACGGCATTGGCGGTATTCTAGGTGCTCTAGGTACTGCGGTGGTTGCAAACCCTGCTCTTGGTGGCACTGGGGTTTGGGATTATGTATCAAATAGTGTAGGTGAATATAGTTTTGCAACTCAATTTACAAGTCAATTATGGGGAGCAGTTGTTGCCGTTATCTGGTCAGCTGTCGTGTCTTATCTTGCTTACAAGATAGTTGATATGTTCATTGGCCTAAGAGTTAATGAAGAAGATGAACGTCAAGGTTTGGACGTTTCAGAACACGGTGAAACGGCTTATCATTCATAACATCTAGGAATCCGTGCAAGTGTGGAAATTAACTTTTCAATTTTACCTTTTCACCTTGCACCGAACTTAGTGTTTCACTATGATTAACAAAAAATTAAAACACTTGTTTTTACCCTTAAATATTTAAATAGAGAAAACTTATGAAACTCATCACAGCAATTATTAAACCATTCAAAATGGACGATGTACGCGAAGCCTTATCTGAAATTGGGGTTGCAGGTGTTACCGCAACGGAAGTAAAAGGATTCGGTCGCCAAAAAGGTCATACTGAGTTATATCGTGGTGCTGAATATGTAGTCGATTTTTTACCTAAGGTAAAACTAGAAATTGCCGTCGCAGACAACGTGGTAGATAAAGCGGTTGAAACCATTGTTAAAGCTGCAAATACTGGCAAAATTGGCGATGGCAAAATTTTTGTTTCAAATTTAGAACAAGTGATTCGCATTAGAACTGGCGAAACAGGTGAGGAAGCAATTTAAAATGATTCGGATAAATAAACATTTTATGACGCTGCTTTTTGCAGCGTCTTTTTTTATACCTAAAATGGTATTTGCGTCGGAATTAAACCAAGCCAATACGGCTTGGGTACTTACTTCAACAGCCTTGGTATTGTTTATGACAATTCCAGGGCTTTCGTTGTTTTACGGCGGATTAGTTCGCAGTAAAAACGTTCTATCCGTATTAATGCAATGCTTTGCCATTACCTGCGTTGTTTCCATTCTATGGCTTGCAGGTGGTTATAGTTTGATTTTCTCAGACGGAGGCATTTGGCAGGACTGGATTGGAGGCACTTCAAAAGCCTTTTTACCTCATATTAATACAACAGATTTAATTGGCGATATTCCCGAAACAGTTTATTTTATGTTTCAAATGACGTTTGCCATTATCACCCCTGCATTGATTGTTGGTGGTTTTGCTGAACGAATGAAATTTTCTTCAATGCTTTGGTTTAGCTCACTGTGGTTAATTTTTGTCTATTTGCCGATTTGCCATTGGATTTGGGGTGGCGGATGGCTTGCGAAACTTGGTGTGATGGATTTTGCAGGAGGTATTGTCATCCATGTCAATGCGGGTGTTGCCGCATTAGTCTCTGCGCTAGTGTTAGGCAAACGAAAAGGATTTCCCCAAGTTGCCATGCCACCACACAATATGACAATGGTGGTAACAGGCGCTGGGATGCTTTGGGTTGGCTGGTTTGGCTTTAATGGCGGCAGTGCCCTCACATCAGACGGGCATGCAGGCATGGCTATTTTAGTGACACATATTGGCGCAGCAACTGGTTCTCTGACTTGGATGATTATTGAATGGTATCGTTTTGGTAAGCCCAGTATGCTTGGTATTGTAACAGGGATGGTAGCGGGATTAGGTACCATTACACCTGCATCAGGTTTTGTTGGACCTTTGGGCGGGTTTATTATAGGTTTAGTCGCTGGCGTTGTGTGTTTTTATGCGACGCAGATTATTAAACGTAAATTCAAAATTGATGACTCACTAGACGTCTTTCCTGTTCATGGTGTAGGAGGCGTTATTGGTTCACTCTTAACTGCCGTATTTGCTGCAACTGAATTTGGTGGTCTTGGTTTATCGCAAGGTGTCAGCATTAGCCAGCAAATGGGCATACAAGCGATAGCAATTTTAGCTACTGTTATTTGGAGCGGCACCTTTAGTTACCTTATTTTAAAACTCATTGATAACCTCATTGGTCTGCGCGTTACAAGTGATGAAGAAGTCCAAGGACTTGATATTGCACTTCATGAAGAAACCGGCTATCACAGTTTATAAAACCGACTAAAACAATAGGCATTGACGAATGTGATAGAATCCAACAAAATTCACACTTAAAAATCTTAATCCTTAATTTTAAAAGAGAGAAAAATGCAGATTGTTTTAGCTAATCCCCGTGGTTTTTGTGCTGGTGTTGATCGCGCTATTGAAATTGTAGAGCGCGCCTTAGAATCGTTTGGCGCTCCTATCTATGTTCGCCATGAAGTAGTTCATAATAGAACGGTTGTTGATGCACTTAAAGAAAAAGGTGCCATTTTCATTGAAGAATTAACCGATGTTCCTACGGGTTCAACGCTTATTTTCAGTGCACATGGTGTTTCAAAACAAGTTCAAAAAGAAGCAAAAGAACGTAGTTTAACCGTTTTTGATGCCACCTGCCCGCTTGTAACGAAAGTACACATTCAAGTTGCCAAACATGCAAAAGCCAACAGAGAAGTTATTTTAATTGGCCATGCTGGTCACCCTGAAGTTGAGGGCACCATGGGGCAATATGAAAAATGCTCTGAATCGGGTGGTATATATTTGGTTGAAACACCAAGTGATGTTGAAAAACTAGTCGTCAATCATCCTGAAGATTTAGCGTATGTAACGCAAACGACGCTTTCAATGACTGATACCAAAATCATGGTCGATGCACTACGTAAAAGATTCTCCTCAATACAAGAACAAAAGAAGGATGATATCTGCTACGCAACGCAAAATCGTCAAGATGCGGTAAATGAATTAACCAAATTTGCTGATATTATTTTAGTCGTAGGTTCACCAAATAGTTCAAATTCTAATCGTCTACGCGAAATTGCTGAGCAACTAGGAAAAACCGCTTATCTTATTGATACAGCGAAAGATATGCAACGCAATTGGTTTTCAGACACAAGTGTTATTGGCGTGACAGCGGGTGCCTCTGCTCCTGAAGTATTAGTTCAAGAAGTTATTGAACAACTTAGAAATTGGGGTGGAGATGTAACAACTGAGATTCAAGGAATTGAAGAAAAAGTTGTATTTTCGTTGCCACGTGAGTTAAAAGGGTAAAGTCGATGAGCGAATTGCTGGATTCAATTCGCATTGACAAATGGCTGTGGACAGCGCGTTTTTTTAAAACGCGCTCACTTGCTGCTCAAGCCGTTTCTGGTGGAAAAGTTCATGTTAACAAACAACGTGTAAAATCGAGTAAAGAAGTTAAAATTGGAGCTATTTTAGCTATCCACAAAGAAGGGTTTGAGTGGGAAATCACCGTTACAGGAATTGTTAAACAACGCGTCAGTGCAAAAGAAGTAGCTGCACTTTATGAAGAAAGCCAGGGAAGTTTAGTCAAGCGACTCAGCCAAATTGACATCAAACGAGAAGAACGACAAGTTTTAGGATTTGTAAGACCTGAAAACAAGCCAAACAAAAAAGATAGACGATTAATTCATCATTTTAAACGTGCAGAGTAGATTTAGAGTAGATTTATAGACAAGTTGGAGGCTTCGGTAAACCAGCTATCTTGCACGTATATTTTAAAGGCGACTGTGGAAATAATTTTTGTAAGTAAAGACTATTGCCAATTTCTTTTCCAAATTCATTTGAAATAGCTTTTATAAAAATTCGCGTATTAGGTAAGTATTGATACTTTTTATAATATTCACGCATAAAATACAAAATAGTCCAATGAGCCTCTGTTAACTCAATTGATTCAACGTTAGCGAGTTGAATAGCAACAGATTCGGTCCAATCCTCACCATTTATTAAAAAACCATCCTTAGTTAGATTTAAAGTTGAATTTAATTCCATGAATAAATAGGCGTGTGCTCAATTGTCATCTTAACCAGTTCTGCGTTATTTATACAGACAACCCCTTTAATTAATTTATCCTGCAATATGCCGCGAAAAACCAAATCGTCATACAAAACATAACACGGCACCAACTGAATCAGACCGAGTAGTTTATCTTCAAAAATGGAGTGTTCTAAAAGAGTCAAAACAGAATTATCTAAAAATACAATTATCGAATCTTGATTGTATAAACGAGTAAATAGAGAAGTATCCGATAAATTAAATACGAGATGAAGCATAATAACGTTAGTACATATCCGTCAATTTTAACCCAGCAATTCCAAATATCACAAAAGCAATTGATATTAAACGAAATATATCCATCGACTCTTTAAATAAAACAATCCCTATAATTGCAACACCTACCGCACCCATTCCGGTCCAAACAGCATAAGCAGTTCCTAAAGGTAACGTTTTGATAGCCAGCATTAATAAATAAAAACTAGAACCGCCAGTAATAGCCGTCACTAAACTAGGTAATAACTTGGTAAATCCTTCATTATATTTCAAACTTAAAGCAAAAATAATTTCCATGCAACCTGCGGCAATTAATAATAGCCAATCCATGTGTTATCTCCAAATTCAGGTCAAAATCTAGTGAAAAAAAAAGCCCAACTAGAGAAATTGGGCTTTTGAGAAGATAAGAGCTTGGCGATTCCCTACTTTCGCATGGCAAAGTGCCACACTATCATTGGCGCTAAGCGGTTTCACTTCCGAGTTCGGGATGGGATCGGGTGGTTCACGCTCGCTATGTTCACCAAGCAAACTGGTGTTGCAGAATTATTGTCTGCAAGAAAATGGAAAATCTGTCATCTCAAGGTGTATAGTAAAGTAAGCTAATCACACCAATCGAAAAACTGATTGGGTGTTATATGGTCAAGCCTCACGGGCAATTAGTACATGTTAGCTACATTCATTACTGAACTTCCACACCATGCCTATCAACGTTGTAGTCTTCAACAGCCCTTTAGGG
>CAJBJW010000165.1 GCA_903953455.1 uncultured Pseudomonadota bacterium
AAATTTATATTTTTAACGCCGCAATTAAAGGAAATTCGTATCGGTTTCGATTGGGTGCTTTTTAAGTCCATGGCAACGTATTCTCTGCCCATTGTGGTGATAAGTTTTGCGGGTATTATTAACGAAATGCTTGATCGGGCATTACTCAAATATCTTCTTCCTTATGATAATGCCACTAATTTGGCACAATTGGGTATTTATAGTGCGTGTTATAAATTATCCATTTTAATGACATTATTTATTCAAGCATTCCGCTACGCCGCAGAACCCTTCTTTTTTTCCTATTCTAAAAAGGGTGATGCAAAGCTTATGTATGCTCGCGTCTTACATTATTTTACGATCTTTTGTGTTTTTATTTTTTTGCTTGTCACGCTTTATTTGGATTTTTTCAAATATTTTATTGGTGAAGAGTTTCGTGCAGGTTTAAAAGTTGTTCCTGTTTTATTGTTGGCGAATTTATTTTTAGGGATTTATGTCAATTTATCTATTTGGTACAAACTCAGTGATCGAACACTTATGGGGGCAGGCGTGTCATTGTTTGGCGCTGGACTCACTATTGCTTTAAATTTTTACTGGATTCCTTTACTTGGTTACATGGGGAGTGCGTATGCAACGCTAATTTGTTACGCGGCGATGGCGGCGTTATCTTATGCGCTAGGGCAAAAATATTATCCCGTAGCGTATGACATGAAAAGCGTGCTTGGTTATATGACTCTTGGAATTGGTTTATATCTTGCTAGTACAGAGCTACAGCCGCTACTTCGTTGGCAATCAGGATGCCTAGCAAGCGCGTTAATGTTATTATACATACTAATTATGCTACTTTTTGAACTTCGTCAATTACGAATTCAACGATTAAAACTTCAAGGATAACAATGACTAAAAATGCGCATCACTTAATTTGGATTGATTTAGAAATGACAGGGCTCAATCCTGACGTTGATGTGATTATCGAAATAGCCACTATAGTGACTGATAAAGAGTTGACTATTCTCGCGCAAGGACCTGTGCTGGCCATTCACCAATCCGACGACATTTTGGCGGCCATGGATGACTGGAATCAAGAGCATCATGGAAAATCGGGTTTAATTGAACGGGTTAGGCACTCAACGGTTAGCACGCAAGACGCAGAAAAAGCGACAGTCGATTTTTTATCACAGTGGCTTGATGTGGGTGTATCGCCTATTTGTGGTAATAGTGTTGGGCAAGATAGACGTTTTTTAGTCCGTTACATGCCAAAATTGGATGAATTTTTCCATTACCGCAGTATAGATGTATCGACACTAAAAGAACTCGCCGAGCGCTGGGCACCTGAGATTAAAGCAGGCTTTAGTAAAGAATCGTCGCATCAAGCACTCGATGATATTATCGAATCGATTGAGGAATTGCGTTATTACCGTCAACATTTAATGAAATGCTAACGAACGAATGAATCAGTTAATTGTCATTGCTATTGGCGGTGCGTTTGGTGCTGTCATGCGATTTTTAGTGTCGACAGGACTGTATCAATGGATTGGACGTGGATTCCCTTACGGCACGTTGCTGGTGAATGTTATCGGGTCTTTTTTAATTGGGTTGCTTAGCGAAACACTGGTTCTGCAGCGAGTGACGATTGCGCTAGATTATCGGGCTGCTATTTTGGTGGGATTTATTGGCGCGTTCACAACGTTTTCCACGTTTTCACTTGAAACGTTTTATTTAATTGAGCAAGGGCAGTTTAGCAAAGCGGTATTGAATATTTTGATAAGTGTCAGCAGTTGTTTAATTGCTGTGTGGGTTGGATTACTATGTGGACGTGGATTATTTTGGTATAGCAATGGCGTTTTACATTTGCCTAATAGCGTAATTCCATTCGGCATGATAGTGATTAATCTGATTGGCGCAATGCTTATCGGAATAGTTGCGGCATTTTTACTTCAGAAAATTGCACTACCTATTGAGCAGCGTGCTACGTTGTTGATTTTGCTTATTGGTGTGTATTTAACGTTTTCAGGTTTATATTTAATTTTATTCTTAATTGAGCATGGTTTTGCGTTTGATAAGCAAATGTATTTTATGCTCACACTGTTTGTTGGAAATAGTGTCTTGTGTAGCGGTTCAATTGGGCTAGGGTTGTTGCTCGGTAAACAATTTTAATAGCTAGTAACAGGACGTAAACGACAAAAGTATTTTTTATTTTTTAATTTTCATAAGGTGTTTTTTGGTATGTTAGACCCGCATTTATTTAGAAATGAGTTGGACTTTGTTACGACACAATTAAAAAAACGTAATTTTGCCTTTAATCCGCAAAGTTACAGCGAACTTGAAGCGCGTCGTAAAGTGGTTCAAACAAAAACCCAAGAATTACAAAATGCGCGTAACTCAAGTTCAAAAGCTATTGGTCAAGCCAAAGCTAAAGGTGAAGATGTGCAAGGATTGCTCGATCAAGTTGCCAATTTAGGAGAAGAATTAAAAGCAGCTGAAACTGAATTAAGCGCGATTCAAAGCGAAATGGACGCTTTAATGGCTGGCATTCCCAACTTACTTGATTTATCTGTTCCCGAAGGCAAAGATGAAAACGATAACGTTGAAGTGAGTCGCTGGGGTGATGTCCCGCAATTTGATTTTGAAGTGAAAGATCATGTGGATTTGGGAACAGCGCGTGATTTATTGGATTTTGAATTGGGCGCTAAAATTACAGGTTCACGTTTTGTTGTGTTGAATGGTCAGTTGGCGCGGTTACAGCGTGCGTTGATTCAATTTATGCTTGATACACACAGCGGTGAAAATGGTTATCAAGAAACCTATGTGCCTTATTTAGTTAACGCAGACAGTTTGCGCGGCACGGGGCAATTACCTAAATTCGAAGCAGATTTATTTAAAGCGAGTGAGAATCCCGCGTTATATTTGATTCCAACTGCGGAAGTGCCTGTCACGAATATTGTTCGTGATGTCATTTTGGAAGAGAAAAATTTACCATTGAAATTTGTCTGTCACAGTCCCTGTTTTCGAAGTGAGGCGGGCGCTTATGGGCGCGATGTGCGCGGTATGATTCGTCAGCATCAATTTGAAAAAGTGGAAATTGTTCAAATTACAAAGCCTGAAGATTCTGCGAAAGCGCATGACGAATTAACATTTCATGCTGAAATGATTTTGCAAAAGTTAAAATTACCGTACCGTAAAATGTTGCTATGCGCTGGCGATACGGGCTTTTCGTCAAGTAAAACGTATGACCTAGAAGTCTGGTTGCCTGGGCAGAATGCGTATCGTGAAATTTCATCGTGCAGCAATTTTAGAGATTTCCAAGCGAGACGTTTACAAGCACGGTGGCGTAATCCGCAAACTGGCAAACCTGAACTCGTACATACACTCAATGGTTCAGGTCTTGCGGCAGGACGTACTTTAATTGCTGTGATGGAGAATTATCAAGACGCGCAAGGGCGCATTCATATTCCAGCGGTTTTATTACCCTATATGGGTGGCTTGGCGATTATTGAGTAATTTTTTTACGCCAAACTGATGACGAAATCCCAATTTACGCTCTAGTACGTTGGGATTTTGCGTGTTCTGCTTGAATTTTGGCGCGTTGAGCGCGTAAAAGAATAAAGCAGATAAAATTTGGCGTGATACCTCAAGGATAGGTGGTTCGCCAACATAGGCTATAAATGTAAATGAAAAGCAACGAAAAAAAGGCTTATTTGTAAAAATAGATTGTGTAAATGCCTCGGAAGCCTTTATAATGTGTACATCAATCGCGGGGTGGAGCAGCTTGGTAGCTCGTCGGGCTCATAACCCGAAGGTCGTAGGTTCAAATCCTGCCCCCGCAACCAGATTTTTCAAAGCCCCATTTAGGGGTTTTTTGTTTTCTGCATGCCAGAACAGGGTTAATAGATTTTTAGCCCATGGATGACAGTTATTATTGGAAGGAGCCGCAGGCTCTTTTTTTTTGAGTAAAATCAAGCGAGGACATCATGAAGCAGGCGCCAGAACATCTGCTTGCGTTAATTGAACCTGTGGTTGAAGGTTTAGGTTATGACTGTGTTGGGGTGGAATACAATCCGCATCCAAAGCACGGACTGTTACGCATATATATCGACCATGAAAATGGTATTTTAGTGGATGACTGCACAAAGGTCAGTCACCAAGTCAGTGGCGTTTTAGACGTTGAAGATCCAATTATTGATAATTACCATTTAGAAGTTTCGTCACCTGGTGAGGATCGCCCTTTCTTTAAAGTTCGTCAATTCAGTCAATTTTTAGGTAGTACGGTGATGGTGCATCTTTTTGCTGCGGTCGGCGGTCGACGTAAAATTACAGGTAAAATTGTGCACGTTGAAAATGACGTGATTACATTAGAAGAAAATGAACAATCATTTGATATACCCTTTGCCGCAATGAGCAAAGCGCGTTTAGTTCCGAATTATCTACTCAATAAAGGAGGACGTAGTGGCAAATAAAGAAATTTTATTAGTAGTGGATGCTTTTGCTAATGAAAAAGAAATCGAAAAAGAAATAGTATTTCAAGCTATCGAGTCCGCATTAGAAGCTGCAACAATTAGACGCTATGGCGGAAATATTAAGGCACGTGTCAGTATTGATCGCAAAACAGGCGATTATTTAACGCACCGTTGTTGGGATGTTGTTGCGCCAAATGCGGATTTGCCGCGTGATGTTGAGTTTCCTACAAGTCAGATTTTATTAGAAGTTGCTCAATTTGATAATGACAATGTCAGTATTGGTGATGTTGTTTATGAAGAAATTGAGTCGGTCGATTTTGGCCGTATTGCGGCGCAGACAGCGAAACAAGTGATTATTCAAAGAGTGCGTGATGCTGAGCGTAACAAAATTGTTGAAGCTTATCGCTCGCGTGTGGGTGAATTGATTACAGGTGTTGTGAAACGTATTGAAAGAGGCAGTGTATACATTGATTTAGGTGGGCACATTGAAGCTTATATCGCAAAGGAAGATATGATTCCACGTGAGTCAATGCGTCTAGGTGATCGTATACGTGGTTATTTAAAAGAAGTCCGTCTTGAGAGTCGTGGGCCGCAATTATTTGTTAGTCGCACAGCGCCTGAATTACTCACCGCGCTTTTCCGCTTAGAAGTGCCTGAAATTGCAGAAGGTACGATTAGTATTATTTGCGCTGCGCGTGATCCCGGATCGCGTGCAAAACTTGCTGTAAAAAGTAATGATCCACGTTTAGATGCCGTTGGTGCATGTGTTGGGATGCGTGGTTCGCGTGTGCAGTCTGTAACAAACGAACTCGCTGGCGAGCGCGTTGATATTATTATTTGGCACCCAAGTGAAGCGCAATTTGTGATTAACGCAATGTCGCCTGCTGAAATTCAATCGATTGTTGTTGATGAAGATAAACACAGTATGGATTTAGCGGTGGCTTCTGCTAATTTATCACAAGCAATTGGTCGTAGTGGTCAAAATGTTCGTTTAGCGAGTCAGTTGACTGGCTGGGAGCTTAATGTCATTGATGCATCAAAAGCGGAAGAAAATAGTGAGGCTGAAGCAAATAAAATAATGCAATTGTTTATAGATCAATTAGATATTGATGCTGAAACAGCGGCGATTTTAGTCGAGGTTGGTTTTAATACCGTTGAAGAAATTGCGTATGTGCCTGCGAATGAATTACTCGAAATAGAGGGTTTTGATGCGGAATTAGTTGATGAGCTGCGCAGTCGTGCGAAAGATGCCCTATTAATTAGTGCTATTGCTGCCGAGGAAAGTATTGAAATCGCACAACCTGATGCTTCATTGCTTACAATGGAGGGTGTGGATAGTGAATTGGCATACGAACTAGCGAGTCAAGGAATTGTGACTATGAATGATTTAGCTGAGCAATCTGTAGATGATTTATTGAAGTTTACAGGGGTTGATGAAGACCGTGCTGCGAAGTTAATCATGAAGGCACGTGAACCTTGGTTTGCTGAATCAGCAAGCACGTAACGAGGAGACAAGAATATGAGTAAGAAAACAGTACGCCAATTAGCTGAAATTATTAAAATTCCGTTAGATCGTTTATTAGTTCAGTTAAAAGAAGCGGGTATAAACGCTTCTTGCGCTGAGGATGAAATTAGTGAAGATGAGAAATCACAACTTTTAGCACATTTGCGCCACCGTCATGGAAAGGCGACGTCTGAGGGTGAAAATTCCCCCAGTCGCGTCGTATTAAAACGTCGTAAAGTTAGTGAGCTTAAACAAACAAGTGTACCGGGTAGTGCTACAAAAACAATTAGTGTTGAAGTACGTAAACAAAAAACATATATCAAACGTACAGAGCCCAAAGATGTTGAGTTAGAACAAAACGATGAAGTAGCACCTGTCACTGCCCACAATGAATCAGTCATGCAGACGCAAGCGCCTGTAGCGGATTCCTTAACCAGTAGCGAAAATTTAGTGATAAGTGCAGATACACAAGTTGAACAAACAAGTACCCATGAAGCCGTGAGTTCAACTCACGAAGCGCAAACAGTAGCGCATGATGAAACAGAGAAATCGAATGATTCATTAGCAAAACAAGATGCGACAATGGTGATGCCAAAAGTTAAGAAAGCGGTGATTATGGATACAATCGATTTTGAGTTAGAGCCTGAAGTTGTTTTGGAAGCAAAATTTGCAGTGGCAATTAAAGACGATAAAAATATTAAACAAGATAAATTGATTCGTACAAAAGAAACGGATGAGCTTCGTAAAAGTCAGTTAGAAAAAGAACAGCGTTTAGAAGATTCTGTGAAACGTACGGCAGAAAAAGTACGTCAACAGGCGGCAGCAAAACAAAAAAATGCGGCCAATCCGCAAGCGGCACGTCCAGCACAGAATGGGGCGAAACCTGCGCAAAATCAACAAGTACGCCCACCTCAGCAAAATGGAAATAAGCCACAAGCGCCTGTTGCAGTTGCTGCAAAACCGCAAGAGGCAACCAACAACCGTACTCGTCGTCCCGCAAAAACCGCAGATAGTGGAAATTATTCATCGGGTAAAGATGCTAAACGCAATAATTCGGGCGGAAACAAGAAAAAAGGTGCAAAACAACAACCTCAACGTATTATTCAAAATGATGGTAAACATCAATTTGAAATGCCGAGTGCGCCTATTATTAAAGAAGTAACCATTCCTGAAATGATTATCGTTTCAGATTTGGCGAACAAAATGAGTGTCAAAGCTGCGTTAGTGATTAAACACTTAATGAAACTTGGCATCATGGCGACAATCAATCAAAGTATCGATCAAGATACAGCTGCGATTTTGGTAGAAGACATGGGGCACGTTGCAGTGATGCAAAGTGACGATGATTTCGAAAAAGAAATGCTAGCGGAAGTAACTGAGGATGATAATTATCCTGAATTACCCCGTGCGCCAATTGTGACCATTATGGGTCACGTGGATCATGGTAAAACGTCGCTACTTGATTATATTCGTAAAACACGTGTTGCCGCTGGCGAAGCTGGTGGTATTACGCAGCATATCGGTGCCTATCAAGTAAAAACCGATCACGGCTCTGTAACATTCTTAGATACGCCAGGACATGCTGCCTTTACGGCTATGCGTGCGCGTGGTGCTGATGTGACGGACGTTGTCATCATTGTTGTTGCTGCTGACGATGGTGT
>CAJBJW010000166.1 GCA_903953455.1 uncultured Pseudomonadota bacterium
TCTCCGATTGACCCATTATTAGAATTCATTTTAGTTGTGCATCTTTTTCTTGATTTATCAATATTTCAATAGTCAATTTGCAGTATATATTACATGTTGAATAACCAAATCTTTATAGCCTCGTGTTTAAAATATCTCTTCACTGTCATCAATTTTAACAAATTTAGTTGCAAAATTATAAATCAAAACCCCTAAAAAAAAGCCAATTAATCCTCCTACTATGCCATCAAACATTACGCCAATAATTAAACCAATTACAGCATAAAGTAATAATGTAAAAATGATCATAAATCCCTTTATTGCTAACTGAATTAAATTATCGGATATTGTTTTGACGAATCATCAACGCGTTTTCGTAATTCTAATGCTGGTTTGAAATGGACTGAGTGTCTTTGTTGAACTGCTACTTTTTCTTCAGTTTTTGGATTACGAGCAATTTTAGGTGCTCTATAATGCAGTGAAAATGAACCAAAGCCCCTAATTTCAATTCGACCACCATTTGCTAATTCCTTGCTCATAAGCTCAAGCATATTATTTACAGCTGCTACAACATCTGCGTGTGATATCTGAGTTTGCTTGCTTGCAATTAAATTGAGTAGTTCAGACTTAAGCATAATGAAAAATTTTCAAATTGTAATAAATTATCATTGTGTAAAAAAATGAGCGCGACATAATAGACATTCCTTAATAAAATACAAATAATGCATTTGAACATAAAGATTTAAACGTTGATCGTTAAATCCGTTTTAATTAACCCCCCTACGTCAACATAGGCTTTAGCATATCTAAAACCAACTAAATTAGTCAACTATTTTATTCACACCACTACAATTTTTTATGCAATAACACTTAAATCAACCCCGAGCCTTTAATTTATCTATTTTCAGTCAATGCCCTATTCGCTTTTAATTTAAAGCTCAACCACGTAAACATCTCATTCATACAACCATTGCTGGCCTTTCACAATATTTAATTAACCCTAGATTAAATACTTCATTTTTTTCTTGACTGAATATTGTTCATAGTGATAACCTAGCTACGCAGTTGGTTATTTTTTACTTTATGAATCAAAATTTTAATAATATTCAGGGGAAGATAATGTATGCAATCAATATAAAAAATGCTATAAAATCAATCAGTTTTCTAGGTTTTTTAGCTCTAGCTTATACCAGTCCAGTCATGGCAAATGAACATGAATCGGATTGCTCTAAACACATTCAAGACAAAATCGCTTGGGATAGTAACGGTCATACCCAATGGGAACAGGCCAATATTCATAAGCTGTGTCAAGGGACAGCAAACCCCAAAGAACCTGGTGAATGCTTCAATAAAGTCATGAACGGCCACGTAAACTGGGGAAATGGGGATAAATGGAAATGGGAAAATGCGATAAAACTGTGTGCTGGAACAAGTGATTCTGAGCAAACCATTACTTGTTTCCAAAACCGTGTTCATGCTGATACTTCATGGGAAGAAGCCATACTTCAATGTCAATTAAAACCATCTTCCAATAAAAACGGTAACACTGTTAAGATGGACTAGACCTATTCTATTTTCTTTAAATTCATTATGTGAAAAACTTATAAATTATAAAGGTGTGATATGAAAAAAATAATTATAGCTATATCGGCTTTACTTTTAAGTACTAATATTGCTTTTGCGTTAGATAACAATATTTTTAAAGATCATTCGAGCGTTGCCCTTGACCATGCTAAAAATGCTGCTGCATCAGCAAATGCTGCTGACGTCGTTCATCATGCTGGAACAGCACTAGAACATACTTTAACAGCCTCTATCGCTGCTAAAGGTGTTGCTAAAAATCATTTAAACGCAGGAGCAGAAGAGCTTCAAAAGGCAATTGATCAAGGCCATTTAGGAAAATTTAATTCAGCAATATCCTATTCTCAAGCTGCTGTCGTGCATATTTCAGCAGCAAACTCAGCAACAGAAAGCAATCATTAATATAAAGATTTATCAGATAAAAGCTAATGTTACTAAACAACATTAGCTTTTTAAATTATTCTATTATCAACTAGGCTTTAAGATAACGGATAACGACTCGAAAATCTCGTTTTTAATATCCTGTCGTAAGCGCCCGACCTACATTCCGCACCTATCAAAA
>CAJBJW010000167.1 GCA_903953455.1 uncultured Pseudomonadota bacterium
CATGGTCTCATAGAGCGAAATAGAGTGAATGTTGGTTGGTCGAACTTCTAAAAACATGGTTTCAGCTTCAGTGTATGCCACTGAAATAAGATGTTCTAAGATTTTTCGCCCAATGCCTTGTTTTTGCTCTTTAGGTGAAATACATAAATTCAAAATATGTGCTTCACCTACTGCCATGCTCATAATACCGTAACCTAGGATTTCATCACCAATTTCACATACCCAATTTTGATAGCGCATATTGATGCAATCTCTAAAGATATCTTCGCCCCATGGAAATTGATAACTGGCTTTTTCAATAGTAACTACTTGATCTAAGTCTGTGCGGTTCATTTTACGAAGGCGCATGAGCTCTTTACGGCCAACGGATTCAGGGAAAACTTTTGCGTAAAATTCCACATCGGCATCATAAACAACAAAGTCTTTTATTCGGTCTAGTAGGTCGCGCATGTTTATATTATTAAGTTGAGGTGAATTGTATAGAGTAACATTTTTGATTTAAAGCATCGATTTTGCAATTAAAGCTAAACCGGCTAAAAAGAGAAAAATGGCAAAAATACGGCTGTATTTTTCATTGTCGATATTGCCATAAAGTGTTTCTTCAATAAATAAAAATGTCAACATGCCTACTTGAACGAGTGCAGCCTTTGTGCTGTAGGTAATTGTAAATTCCGTTTGCATGACAAGTAGTGTGAGGAGTTGAAATACAGCGAATACAGCGTAACAAGCTGCTGCAGTTACGCGTGTAGTGTCTTTAGGGTAGTTTTTGCTATAAATCATGACAGTTAAAAGTGAGCCGCCCAAATTACTGATACCATGAACCAATCCCGTCACTACAAGATATAATCGCTCAAATTTTACGATAGATTGCAGGGCCTTTTCCATTTTCGGCAGAAAACTTTTGAGTGCAACAAGTAGCAAAAATAGGCCCATGACAAAGCCAACATTGATTTTCACGGACGCGATCAATGCTAAACACATGACGATTAGTGGAATACAATAGCGAAGTACGTTTTTAAAAAAATCACGGTCAACATAGTCAACGTGTTTCACAACTTGCAATAAACTAATTGCAATGGAAATGGGCAAAACAACCCCTAATGCATCAACAAAACTGTATCCAAGCAAGAGTAAGGCAGGTGTGCCAAAAAGTAACATTCCTACGCCAAAAATGGATTGAATGGTGGCCGTAACTAAAATAGTGAGCAGTATATCTATGGGCATTACGTTTTTCCTATTGTCATGGTATTTTTTAATGGTTTTTGAACATTTATTGGTGTCGTTTAAATGCTTCTAAAGCAAATTGCAAATCGTGCCAGGTTTTGCTTTTTTCAATAGGTGAGCGCAACATATAGTTAGGATGATAAACAGTAATTAACGGTTTATGTTGAAATTGATGAATTTTTCCTCGTAAGTTTTCAATTGTGTCTGTTGTTGCTAAAAGTGTTTGCGCAGAGACTTGTCCAAAAGTTATAATCATTTTAGGGTTAATCAACGCAATTTGTCGATGTAAATAATCACGGCAAGCATGAATTTCATCAACGTGTGGATTGCGATTATCGGGTAATCTACATTTTAGAATGTTGGTAATAAACACTTCTTCACGAGTTAATTGCATCGCGCGGAGCATTTCAGTTAATAAATTGCCTTCCTCGCCGATAAAGGGGGTTCCGTGAAAATCTTCTTCTTGTCCAGGTGCTTCACCAATAAACATCCATTTCGCGTTCGGGTTACCTTCACCAAATACCGTTTGTTTTCGTGTGGTACATAATATGCACTGTTCACATTGTATGACTTGATTGCGAAGCGCTTCCCATGAATCAGGAGGTAAAGCGTCTTCATTCGCGCTTGAGGGTGGTAATGAAATCTCAGCAATAGTAGAGCATGTCTCTTTGATACGCGATTGCCAAACAGTGATGCCAAGGGCATTGAGGTAGTGTAAGCGTGTGTTTTCAGAGATTGCCATAGTTAATACAATAGAAAAAGCCGTCAAAATAGTGACTATTATAGCGATTAATTGCCTAGACGAATCATTAAAAAAGTTATCTTTATGTTCAATTCAAATTTACCTGCAATTCTGTTATGGTAAATAACCTCAAATTGAAAACAACAAAACTGTTTAATTTATATCATGAAAAATAAAAATATTATCCCAACAGACAAAGAACGCATTATGCGTGAACATGATTTTATCGTGTCTAAAACTGATTTAACTGGCCGCATTATTTATGGCAATGAAATTTTTATCGAGTTTTCAGGTTATGAAGAACATGAACTATTAGGGAGTCAACATAACGTTGTTCGCCATCCCGATATGCCACGCTTAGTATTTAAAATGCTGTGGGATTATTTGACGGAAGATAAAGAAATTTTTGCTTTTGTAAAAAATATTTCAAAAGATGGGAGTTTTTATTGGGTTTTTACGCATGCTGCACCTATTTTGAATGCAAATAAGCAAAAAATCGGTTACACCTCTGTGCGTCGAACGCCAAATCCTAAAGCAATTCCTATTGTTGCCGATCTATACAAGACGATGTTGAATGCTGAAAGACAAGCGGGCGCGAAAAATGCGATGACGGCTTCTGGCGATGTGTTAAATAAGGTATTACAGGAAAAAGGCGTTACTTATGATGAGCTTATCAATGTTCTTCAAGCACTTTAAAGTCAAGGAATCCATTGCCCAAGCAGCGATGGCGCTTCTTTGGAGTGGGTCGTTAATTTACACTTGGGTGATCAGTGTCAATTGGCTTATCCCTGCTTGTTTAACGATAGGGGCGGTATTTGTTGTTTTTATTTGGCAGTTTTCGCGTAAAGATGACAAGGTATTATTGACTCAGCTTCTCAATGCCAGCGAAGAGTGGCGCAAAGGTAAAGTTCATGTGCGCATCACGCAAATAGGCGGTAAAAAAAATGAACTACAGCAATTATCGTGGGCGTTAAATGATTTGATGGATCAGGTCGAAACGGCTCAAGTAGATATGTATTACTCGATGGCGTATGTGACGTATGGTGATTTTACTCGACGTAGCTACCCAGCGGGTCTGCATGGTGGATTTGCTCAGGCTTCAACGCGACTTAACGCATTAACAAAAGTTTTATCATCGACCACTAATGGCATCAATGAATTGATGCGGGCATTAAATTCGGGGGATTTTAATAAAACAGTGAATGTGAGTGTGCGAGGTGAATACGGGCACGCTATTGAAAATGCAACTCAAGCGATGCGTACTATGCAAACGCTAATGAATAACATTGGTGAGGTGATGGGGCGAGTTGCTCAAGGGGATATCAGTGAGCGCGTGGAAGCGACTGCGCAAGGAGACTTTGCGACACTCAAAGAAAATATTAATTTATCACTTGACGCGCTTGAAGGGAGTTTGAATGATATTTCACTTGTTTCTACTGCGCTTGCACATGGGGATTTAACGCTTAATATCGAGAAAGAGTATCCTGGAACATTTGGCGAAGTGCTTTCGGGAATGAATCGCACGGTAGAAAATTTAAAAGTATTGGTTGGGGAAATTAAAGATTCAAGTGAAATCATTGAAGTAGCGGCAAAAGAAATTTCAATGGGGAATTTTGATTTATCTAATCGGACGGAGGCGCAGGCGCATAGCTTAGAAGAAACGGCTGCGAATATGTCTGAATTCACCTGCACGATTGAGCAAAATAGTCAAAATGCAAATCGCGCAAACGAATTAGCCCACGCGTCATCAATGATTGTGCGTAATGGGGTGACAGCGGTAAGTCAAGTTGTTCAAACGATGGAAGGTATTAATGATTCATCGAGAAAAATTGTTGATATTATCTCGGTGATCGATGGAATTGCGTTTCAAACGAACATTTTGGCGCTTAATGCCGCAGTTGAAGCAGCGCGAGCAGGTGAGCAAGGTCGAGGTTTTGCGGTAGTTGCAACGGAGGTGCGTAATTTAGCACAACGTGCAGCGGCAGCGGCAGGTGAGATTAAACATTTGATTGGCGATTCGGTTGATAAAGTTCAAGAGGGAAGTTTTCTCGTCGCAAAAGCTGGGAAAACAATGGAAGAGATTTTAAGTTCTATTCAAAGCGTGACGAATACGATTACTGAAATTACAGTAGCATCCAATGAACAATCATTGGGGATTAATCAAGTGAATGAAGCTCTACAAAATATGGATGAAGTGACTCAGCAAAATGCAGCACTGGTTGAACAAGCAACTTCAGCCGCGCAATCCCTTGAGCAACAAACGCAAAATTTATCTGCAACTATTGCGAACTTTAAATTAACATCATAAATTGATTGTATTGCAAAAAATAACTTTCAATATGCGATAAAGCGTGGCAATTAGGGCGAATTTTTGAGTGTTGTCCTAATGTTGCGCTAATTTGATAATATTTTTTTTGCGTGAGACAGCCGCTAAATTTATTATTTTTAAATTATCCCTTGCTTTGTATTACCATTATTTGCAGTGAGTGGTTATAATTAAGGAAAATGTAATTTTCAACTCAATTCCCCTAATCGTTATTTTGATTACTCAACTATCCATAAATATGTGTAAAAATCTTCATTCGTGGTGTTGGGGATTCAAATCATCATGAAAAAAAATCAACGCATAGTTTCTCGATTACTCTTTGTCTATATTTTATTTAGCTGGCTAGGTATTGTCGGGATTATTGCTAAATTGGGTTACAGTGAAATTCAGACCTCTAAATATCAAGCGTATTATTTAAGTGAAATTAGTAAGCAATTAAGTTTTAAGCTTGAAAATAAGCCGAGTGATGCGATTCGATATCCCACGCATGGGCCTTATGATCAACGATTAGGCTATACCTTGCTGTCAGATCAAATTGATCGATTGCAGAAAGCAGGTTTTGGTGTGAGTGCGCAAGCAAGTTTGTCGCCCATGATGTTGTCTTTAATGGATGAATATGGGTTATTCCCACTTTATCATGAAAAAAATCAAGCAGGTTTGCGATTAGTTGATGAAAGGGAAAATCCTTTATTTACGGCTGTATATCCTACTTATGGCTATCCCAGTTTCGATGATATTCCACCCATTATTTTGCACACACTGCTTTTTATTGAAAATCGTGAATTACTCGATGAAAAATATAAAAGTGTGAATCCCGCTGTTGAATGGGAGCGTTTAGGTTTTGCTGTGTTGCAAATGATGGCAAAAAAACTAGGTGCTGATGTGAATGTCCCCGGTGGCAGTACACTCGCCACGCAGCTTGAGAAATATCGTCATTCGCCCAATGGCTACACAGAATCGATTGTTGAAAAAATACGTCAAATGGCAAGCGCGTCAATTCGTGCTTATCTTTTAGGTGCAGATACCCGTCAAATGCGTCGTCAAATTGCACTTGCTTATTTAAATACGATGCCGCTCGCTGCCTCTGAGAAATCAGGTGAGGTTCATGGTTTGGGTGATGGTTTGGTTTCTTGGTTTGGTGCAGACTTTAAAGAAACGAATCAAATACTTGCAGAGCAGGCGGTCAAGACTCCAAATCCTTCGCCTGAACAAGCTAAAGCGTATCGTGAAGTGCTGAGTATTTTGCTTTCACAGCGTCGTCCAACGTATTTACTAGGCGCGGGTTATGATGCGCTACAAAATTTAACTGACAGTTATTTGCGTTTGCTTGCTAATCAAGGTGTGATTTCATCAGAATTGCGTGACGCTGCATTGGCTATTAAACTTGAGCGTGTTCCCAAAAGTAGTTCACATTATATATTTGTCACTGAGCAAAAAACTCAAAACGTTCTCCGTGCGCGCTTAGCTCAAAACCTTGGTGTTAAGACAAATTACGATTTGGATCGTTTAGATTTGACAGTGAAAACAACGCTTAATTACGACGTTCAAAAACAAGTCAACATGGCACTACGTAAATTAAGTGATTCTGCAAATGCGAGAGCAGCAGGTTTGTTTGGTGAGCGTATGCTCAATCCAGACACGGATTTAAATCCTATTATTTACAGTTTGATGCTTTTTGAGCGCAGTAATCAGGGTAATTTACTGCGAATTCAAACGGATAATTACGATCAACCGCTTGATATTAATGAAGGTATTCGCCTTGATTTAGGTTCTACGGCTAAATTGCGTACGTTGGTGCATTATTTAGAGTTGGTAGCCGATATTTACCAAGTTTATCAAGGGCAATCGCCCCAAGATTTAGCAAAAGTCGAATTACATCCACGCGATTATTTATCAGCGTGGGTGATTGAGCAACTTCGGGCAAGACCTAAGATGACGGTTGAGGATATTCTCAATCAATCGCTTGAGCGTCAATATTCTGCAAGTCCGGCCGAGTATTTTTACACGGGCGGTGGGGTACATCATTTTAATAATTTTACAGATGATGATGATTTTAAAGTCATGACGGTGCGTGATGGGTTGCGAAATTCAGTGAATTTGGTCTTTATTCGAATGATGCGTGATTTAACGTATCATCATTTGTATAAACCTGAAGGAATTGCGCGTTGGCTGGAAAGTCCCGATGATAATAAGCGAAAAGAATATTTAACCCGTTTTGCGGACAGAGAAGGCTTGGTGTATTTGCGTCGTTTTTATTCCAAATACAAAGGAAAAAATACGGACGATAATTTAGAAACGCTAACGCAAAAAGTCTTCGCAAAGCCCTCACGTTTAACGATGCTCTACGAATCGATTTATCCCGATCGTGACGTGCAGTCGCTTACTACTTATTTGCAAGAGCATTTACCCGCGACTGTGCTTGCAAATGAAAACATTGATACGTTGTTTTATAAATATTCATCTGAAAATTTTGATCTTCAAGATCAAGGGTATATAACAAAAGTTCATCCGTTAGAGCTTTGGATGGTGCAGTATTTATCTAAGCACCCTAATGCAACACGTGACGAAGTTATCGCAGCCAGCGTTGATGAACGGCAGAATGTGTATCTTTGGTTGTTTAAAAATATGCATCACTACGCGCAACAGCGCCGTATTATGACGCTTTTAGAGGATGACGCCTTTAAGCAAATTCATGATGCATGGGAGCGTCTAGGTTATCCTTTCGCATCGCTGACACCTTCTTATGCGACTGCGATTGGTGCATCAGGTGATCGCCCAGCCGCATTAGCTGAGTTAATTGGTATTATTAACAACGATGGAATACGCTTGCCTGCCGTGCGCTTTTCACATTTACACTATGCTAAGGCGACGCCTTATGAAACTATCTTAGATAAAACTCCCGAAACAGGGCAGCAAGTTCTTTTGCCTGAAGTAGCTCATGCAGCACGTAGTGCGCTTATTGGTGTCGTTGCAAATGGAACAGCAGGTCGATTAAACGGTGTCTATAAAGATGAAAGCGGTAAACCATTAGCTGTAGGCGGTAAAACGGGAACAGGTGATCACCGCAAAGAAAAATGGGGAGCAGGGGGGCAATTGATTGAATCTAAATTTGTTAGCCGCGCGGCAACGTTTACTTTCTTTTTGGGAGATCGGTTTTTTGGTGTTATCACGGCTTATGTAACCGGCGATAATGCGGAAAGTTACCATTTTACCAGTTCGTTGCCGGTACAAATTTTAAAATTTTTAGAACCTACTCTCTCACCACTACTTTATAAAAGTAATTTAAAATCAACGCCCATAGCTCAAGCCTTAGACTCTAATGAAACTAAAAATATGCGATGACAAAAATCATCAGTTTATTTTATGCTATGCTACGCACAATAATTTTTACATTTTTATTTTTTGATTTATGCGAACACGCCTTAAAATTTGTGGTTTTACCAATGTGGAAGAAGCTGTTTACGCAGCCAATTTAGGTGTTGATGCGATTGGCTTAGTTTTTTATGCATCAAGTCCACGTCATGTGTCGATAGAAACGGCTCTTGAAATAACAAAAGCTCTACCGCCATTTGTATCTGTTGTCGGATTATTTGTGAATGCACAAGAACAATATATTCGTGATGTTATGCGTCAAGTTCCATTGGACTATTTGCAATTCCATGGGGATGAATTAGCGGCCGATTGTCGTATTTATAATAAACCATACTTTAAAGCTGTTAGCATGAAAAAGGGGCTTGATTTCGACGTTTTATATGAAGAATATCACGATGCAGTCGCTTTACTATTAGATGCGTATCATCCAAATGCTAGAGGCGGAATGGGGAGTGTATTTGATTGGGATTTAATACCTAAAGAACGCAGTTTACCTGTTATTTTAGCAGGTGGATTAAATTCTAAAAATATAAAGCGCGCTATCAAAACTGTAATGCCATATGCCGTAGATGTCAGTAGCGGTGTAGAATTAGAACAAGGTCATAAAGACATCGTTAAAATGACCGCATTTACACAACAAGTACAAGAAGGTGACCGAGAAACACTATGACCGAAAAATATAACATGCCCGACGCTCGAGGACATTTTGGCGTTTATGGCGGCATTTTTGTCGCTGAAACCCTCATGCCAGCAATAGAGGAACTCAATACAGCTTATCAGCATTATATGCAAGATCCGGATTTTATTGCCGAATTAGATAAGGATTTGCAGTATTATGTTGGTCGTCCTTCGCCACTTTATCATGCGGAGCGTTGGAGTCAAGAACTCGGTGGCGCACAAATTTATTTGAAACGTGAAGATTTAAATCACACGGGTTCACATAAAATAAATAATACGGTCGGGCAAGCTTTATTAGCGAAACGCATGGGTAAAACCCGTATCATCGCAGAAACCGGCGCGGGGCAACATGGTGTTGCAACGGCGACTGTGGCTGCGCGTTTAGGCCTTGAATGTGTTGTTTATATGGGGGCCGTTGACGTTGCGCGTCAGTCACTTAATGTGTATCGCATGAAATTGCTAGGTGCAAAAGTTGTTGCAGTCGAATCAGGTTCAAAAACCTTGAAAGATGCACTTAACGAAGCGCTGCGTGATTGGGTGACGAATATCGATAATACATTCTACATTATTGGCACCGTTGCTGGACCGCATCCTTATCCGGCAATGGTAAGAGATTTTCAAGCCATCTTAGGTCGAGAATCGCGAGCACAATGTCTTGAGCAAGCAGGGAAATTACCTGACGTGCTTGTAGCGTGTGTAGGTGGCGGTTCGAATGCGATGGGTTTGTTTTATCCTTTTATTGATGATGTAAATGTGAAACTAATAGGTGTCGAAGCAGCTGGTGATGGCGTTGAAACAGGTCGTCACTCTGCGCCTTTATGTGCAGGTCGTCCTGGCGTTCTGCATGGTAATCGTACTTATTTGATGTCGGATGATGACGGTGAAATTATTGAAACACATTCAATTTCTGCTGGGCTTGATTACCCAGGTGTCGGTCCTGAACATGCATGGCTAAAAGATTCTGGTCGTGCACAATATGTCAATATTACAGATGATGAAGCATTGGGAGGTTTTTATGCGCTAACTCGCATGGAAGGGATTATTCCGGCTTTAGAATCAAGTCATGCTATGGCTTATATATTAAAGCTTGCACCTACAATGAAAAAAGACGAAATCATCATTGTCAATTTATCAGGGCGTGGCGATAAAGATATGCAAACTATGGCAAAACGAGAAGGAATTGAATTATGAGTCGCTTAGCTGCAACTTTTGCTGAATTGGCACAAAAAAATCGTAAAGCACTTATACCATTTGTTACCGCAGGTGATCCCAATCCTCAATTTACAGTGCCACTGATGCATGCAATGGTTGGTGCTGGCGTTGATATTATAGAGCTAGGTGTTCCTTTTTCAGATCCAATGGCTGATGGCCCGGTTATTCAGCGTGCTAGTGAACGTGCGCTTGCGCATCATCAAAGTCTGAGAACGACACTTGCTATTGCTACAGAATTCCGCAAAACCAATGGACATACACCAATTGTTATTATGGGATATTTAAATCCTGTGGAAGCGATGGGATATGAAAAATTTGCTGATGCGGTTCAAGCTGCAGGCATTGATGGTGTACTGACCGTTGATTTACCGCCTGAAGAAGCGCAAGAATGTACGGCTCTTCTCAAGTCACGCGGCGTCGATCCCATTTTTTTACTTGCACCAAATAGCAGTGCAGAGCGTATTGCAACAATGGACACGATTGGAGCAGGCTATCTATATTATGTTTCACTCAAAGGTGTAACAGGTGCTGGGCATTTAAATGCGGCTGATGTTGAAACTAAATTAGCTGAGATTCGTGAAAATACAAAATTGCCGATTGCAGTGGGTTTTGGTGTAAAAGATGCGCAAACTGCTAAAACGATTGCTAATTTAGGTGATGGTGTTGTGGTTGGCAGTGCCTTAATTAGTCAAATTGAAGCCAATTTACACAGTCCATCACAAGCAAAAGAAGCTATTATTGATTTATTAACCGCGATGCGGCAGGCAATGGATAACTGATTATGAGTTGGTTTGAAAAATTACGACCGTCGATTATTCGAACAGAGTCGACAAATAAAAAAAATACGGTACCTGAAGGTTTATGGGCAAAATGCCCAAGCTGTAATGCTATTTTGTATAACAGTGAATTAGAAAAAAATGGCAGTGTGTGTCCGAAATGTGATCATCACATGCGTATTTCAGCACGCGCACGGCTAAATTTGTTTTTAGATGAAGATGGACGCGAAGAAGTTGGTAAGAATGTTAAACCGCTGGATCCATTAAAGTTTAAAGATAGCAAAAAATACAAAGATCGTATTCTGCAAGCACAAAAACAAACCAAAGAAAATGACGCACTAGTTGTGATGAAAGGGCAATTAAATGGTCAAGATATTGTAGCAGCCGCTTTTGATTTTAATTTCATGGGCGGATCGATGGGATCGGTGGTCGGTGAAAAGTTTGTACGTGGTGTCAATAAAAGCATAGAGCTCGGTGTGCCCTTTATTGTCTTTACGGCTAGCGGTGGTGCGAGGATGCAAGAATCTTTGTTTTCGTTATTTCAAATGACGAAAACCAGTGCGGCATTAACGAAACTTTCTCAACGTGGCTTGCCTTATATTTCATTCATGACAGATCCAACAATGGGCGGTGTTTCCGCTAGTTTAGCCATGCTTGGTGATATAAATGTAGCGGAACCTAATGCGTTAATTGGTTTTGCTGGACCACGCGTGATTGAACAAACCGTTCGTGAAAAATTACCGGAAGGTTTTCAGCGTAGTGAGTTTCTACAAGAACACGGTGCCATTGATATGATTATTCATCGTCGTGATATACGCGAAAAAATAGCAAGTATTTTAGCTATTTTGATGTCACATCAATATAGTCGGGAAACAGTGGCAGTGGCGCTGAATCAAGACGAGACGATTGATCTTTTGGCAAATGAAGTAGAAGACGCAGGCTAACGCTTGGCAGAAAAAATGAATCGTTTTAATAGCTTAGCGCAGTGGTTGTCTTGGCAGGAAAGTTTACATCCGCTTACTATTGATTTGGGACTTGATCGCGTTAAACGTGTTTATGAAACACTTTTACCTAAAGATCATTATCAACCCATCACGCTAACTGTTGCTGGAACAAACGGTAAAGGGTCAAGTGTCGCTTACTTGGAAGCCTTTTATATAGCTGAAGGTCATAGTGTGGGGGCATATACGTCCCCACATATTTTACGTTATAGCGAACGGATTAAAATTAATGGTATCCCTGTTAGTGATGATGTTATTTGCGCTGCATTTTCGCAAATTGATCATGCTCGAGGTGATACGACACTGAGTTATTTTGAATTTAGTACGCTGGCTTCTCTATTAATTTTTTCTCAAGCACGCGTGGCTATTCAAATTCTAGAGGTTGGACTTGGTGGGCGTCTTGATGCGGTCAATATTGTGGATGCAGATGTTGCAATCGTGACGAGTATTGCAATTGATCATGTTGAGTGGCTTGGAAAGACACGTGATAAGATTGGCTATGAAAAAGCGGGGATTTTTCGCTCTAATAAGCCCGCCATTGTTGGAGAGCAAAATCCACCTCAAACGCTTATAGATCATGCAACACATGTCAAAGCGAATTTATTTCGTATAGGTGATGTGTACAATTATTCGAAAAATAGACAGACATGGACGTGGCAAAGTACGAGTTATGTAATAGATAATCTTCCTCCACCTGCGTTGAAAGGTGAACATCAATATCGTAATGCAGCGTCAACTATATTTGCTACGCAATGTTTGAAATCTCACTTGACTATGCTAGATGAGTCAATTCGCGCAGGGTTGCAAAATGTGAAATTGGCAGGGCGATTTCAACTTATTGAAGGCG
>CAJBJW010000168.1 GCA_903953455.1 uncultured Pseudomonadota bacterium
GCTCAATGATACGTTAAATAATTATTTATCAAGAGAGTCGCACCACAATAACAGTTTACAAGCAAAAGATAATGAAGATGCCCCCCCTAAATTTGAGCTTTTCTAATGACTTCGGCTAAACCCCATTCTTGTTGACACAATAACCATTTCGATTCATCTCCAACGAGTTTTAATGATATTGTCTTTATAAAAATAGTAAAAGTTAAATGGTCGCTTTTTCAGTATGCAGGATTTTGATATGATGAAACTTAAGAAAATAAATGAAGAGGTTTTGATGATTCTTGATTATTCGTATTCTAAAATGCAGGCTTTCACTAATGGTTTTATGAAAAGTATCACATCGCCGGCGACTTTGTTTAGGGATCGTAAAATACAATCGCTTCAGCCTATAGCGTTATTACGATATCCGAATGTAAAAGAGGCTAATGCTCTCAAAGAAGATTGGTTGAAAATTGGTAGGGATTTAAAACAGGTAATTGAAAATTATGAATCAGCCATTTCGAAGAAATAAACACAAAGCCAAACATCATAAAGTGAAGAACCAAACTCCAACGCAAGAAGGTGTTGATCCGTTGCATCTCGAAACACGCCATGAAGGCACAGTATTCCCATCGCCTGCCATTTTGGCTGAATTTGATCAATTGGTACCTGGATCGGCTGAAAAGATTATTGAGTCCTATATTGAAGAAGGACATCATCGGCGACGAATTGAAAACAGTATAACGAAAGCCAATATTCATGCGCAAGGTCAACAGGTAGATCAGCAGAAACGGCGAGTCAATGCGATCAATGATAGTGATTTTCGTGGTCATGTGATGGGTTTTCTTGTGTGTGCCTTATCGATTTTGGGAGCAATTTACGCTGGCATTAAGAATCTAGATGCGCTTTCATTGATGTTGGCCCTATTTCCAACAGTCGTATTGGTGAAAGAGTTTTTTATAAATCATGAATAAATAATCGTATTGGTCTTTCTGGGAGAGGACAAAAATCGGAAAGGTTAATAATAGACGGCTTTAAGCTGTAGGAATGAATATAATGACTGAATGTAATCTTCTGCTAATCGTTAGGATAGTAAAATGACAATTGCTAGTATACAAAAAATAGCTCAAAAATCGTTTAAGGATGCCAGAAAACGGGCTTTAGCGTCTAAAGTGCCTGTGGTTGAATATGAAAATCAAAAAATTGTGCGTATATTATCAAATAAAGATGTTGAAATTATTGAAGAAATAAATGCGTATACTCATGTGAATAAAAAAACCTGGATTCTTGAGTGCGATTAAGAATATTTGCTGGACCTAACGGTTCGGGAAAAAGCACCATCATACGAAAATTACAAGAAACCAAAGATTCCAGTTGGTTTGGCGTATATGTTAACGCAGATGATATCGAAAAAGAAATTAGGGAAACCCGAAAACTGCTGCTCAATAATATATCCAAATGTATTGATTGTGAGTCAGTTTGGCAGAATGCTTTAAGGTCAACTATTCGACCTAAATCAAATTTAGAGTGGGAATTATTAACCATCCTAATCGATAACGAAATACATTTTACGAAAAATATCGATTCATATGTTTCTGCAGCGATTTCAGAAGGAATTAGAGAATGTTTATTGCAAAAGAAAATTAGCTTTTCTTTTGAAACCGTAATGTCAGATTATTCTAAGATTGATTTGTTGAGACGTGCCCAAGATCAAGGGTATAAAACCTATTTGTATTTTGTTTCAACTTGCAGTCCCGAAGTCAATGTGAATAGAGTGGCCACTAGAGTGGCGGATGGAGGGCATGATGTCCCAGAAGTTAAAATAC
>CAJBJW010000169.1 GCA_903953455.1 uncultured Pseudomonadota bacterium
GAATTAATAATATCTATATCTAGTGATTTTTCTTCAAAATAAACACAACTGGTTGTTGTTTTATTATTTACTAAAGACTTAGTATTTATTAAATCGTCACAAAAAACCTCACGAGGTTTTTTGGTATGAGGCGTAGATACTGGGCTAGAGAGCGCTTTATGCAGGGATATAATCCAAAAAGTGTGACCGGTCTTATCGCGTGTAAACGAAGCAAACCCCAATTGCCGCAATTTGGAAAGTGCTGCATAGACTGTATTGATGGATATGTTAATGGCACGAGCAATGTCGTTGGCGCGTAGTTTCCAATGAGGCGGTCTGCTAAGTAAATAGTTAAGCACTGCGGAATCACGAGGCTTTAGACCTTGAATGTGACGACCGAAATTCAAAATATCGTTTGGTAAAACAGTGTAGTTTTCAGTTACAGAAGGGCGGGTAATGTTAATTGTATTCATCGAAAAGTCTCTTTATAGACTTTTTGGTATTGCATTACAGATTCGACCTGTTAGAATTAAACCCAATGAGTTAGCAATAACTCAATTGTGCTTATGTGTCGATACGTAGCACATCAAAAAGTCTGTGTTCATGTTGCACAAATAGCCCTTTTCATCTTGGCGGATTAGGAAGGGCTTTTTTGTGTCCGTCGTTAATGTTGTCACAACTTTTCTAGTTAAGCAATACTTTCAAATAATATCATTCTAGTAAGTGACCTGACTTCTTAAAAATCTTTTGCCAAAGTGAATGCTTATCCTTTGTTTTCTTTGTTGTCACTTCAGTTGGTGCTGGCAACTGGCGTTTATAATCGTCGATAATTCCATATAACTTATCTTTATCAGACTCTAGTTTTTTGATTATGTCATAAAGAATCTGTTTATCATTCAATAATTGCTCGGCATTTCGTCGTAAAATTTCATTCTCACGGCCTAACATTTGAAGTCTTTCATTATTAAATGAGACATCAACTTCAATTTCACCAGTGTTTCTCAATGGACCGTATACGCGCATAAGTTCTGCGATATCAAAACCATCATCATGCCTTGAAACCCTACCATTATTAACATGACGATATAAAGATTGGATTGATTTACCTGTTAATTTTGCGGCTTCTTGGATGCTAACATACGCCATTTTATTTATTCTCACTAGGTTACATTTGAGAATTATGATATATCATCATTGAGAATTAATGTTTTATAATTTTTTGTAGGGATATGCTTCTTGTATGACTAGTATTACAAGAGAGCAACATTTCTTTTCATTATTTACGCATATCTTTAACAAAGGTTTTGTGCCGTGACAGAGTTCTCATTCAAAAAGCATGTCTTGTTTTAATTGATCAACCGTAGTGGTTTCAACATTCTTTCCTGCACGGACATCCTTCATCGCAGCGATCGTTTCTTCATTAGGCAAAACGACTTGAAATGGCAATCCCCGTTGAGCAACGACTTGAGATGTAAATATATTTACTGCTTCACTGAAATTCATGCCTAAATTGGCAAGTATTTGCTTTGCCTCGATGAACTTATCAGCGTCGATGCGTAAACTGGTTTGAATCTTTGACATAACACCTCCTCTTTTAGTAGATTTGCTCATATTAGCATACCATTTGGGATGCAACAAACATGACTGAAATTCCGTTCGATCAGAGTCTTTTCGAACGAACATCATATACACCATTAGATATTGCATCCGTAACCGTTACGGATGCAATATCTAGTACTAGATTTACCATGTGGTAAATGTTACTTACACATTATAAAAATAATTGTAATGATATATCATATTTCATAAAAAATTATAAAGGTTATACGCTGTATAACCTTTTACTATAAATTCATAGGATATAAAGTGTATATCCTATGAATAGTATTAAGGTGGTACCGTACCACCTTCACACAAAAACTAAAAATTCAAAAAAATATATAACAAACAAATACTTGTACTGCATTCGCTTGACATAAGGTTTATTCAATGATATTATAACCCCATGAATTAATTGAACTTTTTAGTAGTTGTTTTGTGTTGTTGTTTATTTTTTGTTTTCATGACCCCATCCAGATGTGGGATATAACGCTGGAGGGTAGAGGAGTGACCACTATATAAAGATTGTTACTCGCAGTTGCTGGCTCTACTTGTTGTTACATATTCAATATAAATTCATAGGATATACAGTGTATATCCTATGAATAGCATTAAGGTGGTTCAAGAGTTATTAATAAAAAGAACTACTGTTCAAAATGTGTATCGTAAATATTTTTGTCTAAATTGCAAACATCGGTGGAAACATCAAAACCACAATAGATGATCAAATTTACTATGCAGCA
>CAJBJW010000170.1 GCA_903953455.1 uncultured Pseudomonadota bacterium
AATTCGAGTGCACTAAGCAGGGTAGCTGATTTGCTTAACACAGAGGAAACGCTGGGTCGGGCGCTTTTATATTGATGAAGCGTTACCGCGCGGTAACGCTTGTGGTGACAATCCATGTAAAAAAGGCATATCATACGAAAGTAGGATAGTAGGGCTACAGCGTAAGCGTTACCGCGCGGTAACGGTCTATGTAAAAATTGCGCTGTAATGCAATCATCCAACAGTCCCGTGTTCAAGCTATTGCTCCATTTCCGACCATGCAGCAAACGACGTGTTTGAACCACTAAACGACGCAATGCCATTTGGAACATGAAATTGAAAATAGGCATGCGCGTTTTAGAGCAACACGCAAGTGTTGTGATAAAAGGTGCAATACCTAAAGCAGTTAAGTGCAAAGAAAAGCAGATAGATGTAGAATAACACTGCATTTATTATGTTTTTTTAAATAAAAGTAGGATGGAAGGTCGTGTGTCTCTTTATTGTTTAGTTTTTACAAGTGTTGCAACCCGAAAAATTATTGATGAAGATTTAAAGAGGCTTTTAGCTAAATCACGTCAAAATAATTTAGCGCTCAATATTACAGGCATGTTGCTATATTTAGACCCTTATTTTATGCAAATATTAGAGGGTGATGAGCGTATTGTTCATGAAAAATTCAATATTATTTCAAATAATGAAATGCACCATAAGGTGTCTCTAATTTATAAACAGCCTATTGAAGAACGTAGTTTTTCAAAGTGGACTATGGGTTTTAATAAAATAGGCATTGAATATTTTGAAGATGCAGAGAATCTAATTGAGATTTATAAGAACGATGCATTTAAAAAGCATCCTAAAGAAGTTATTGAATTACTTGAGATGTTTAAGGATGAAACGTTGTTTTAATAAAGAATATGGTTTAAACAGAAGATTGCTAACCCGGTTTAATTTTGCAGTATAAACTTAAAATATAGGTGCACACTATGAAAACGTTTAATGAAAATGTATTAAGTGGATTGATGTTTTTTTGGGGTACTGTGGCATTTATTTTAGGTTATTATGTATTGTCAGCGATGTTGTTATTAACGGCAGCCATTTCCGTAATCTGCTTTTTATCAATCTAACGTCAAAATTTTTGATGTTGTGGGGTAGTTTTACACGCTGATCCAACACCATAAGTGTAAAAATTCTGTGCAGCTAATATGGATTAAATACAGGTAAAATGCGGGGTCGGACGCTTTAAAAGTGATACAAGCGTTACCGTGCGGTAACGGTCTATGTAAAAATTGCGCTGTAATGCAATAAATCAAAAGTCCCGTCCGCTCTTGCTCCGTTAAAGGTCGTGCAGTATTGATTAGATTTGCATTGAATTATTACAGTTTTTCTACATAAATCATTTTTCTTTTTGTTGTTTAATGGGTAAAATATTTGCACTTCTTTAGGAGGAAGTAAGTAGTAAGGGTTTATTAACACCCTATAAAAATAATAAAAAATACTAAAGTTTTTTGCTTGAGTTAAGGTCGCTGGGGTATTACCACGTAAGACACAATAATAATAAAATAAGCTCAAGTAGCCCGTATTATGCGGGCTTTTTATTGTCTATGTAAAAATTGCGCTGTAATACAATAATCCAAAAGTCCCGTGCTCAAGCTATTACTCCATTTCCGGCCGTGCAGCAAACGACGAATTTGAACCAAAATACGACGTAATGCCATTTGGAATATGAAATTGAAAATAGGCATGCGCGTTTTTTGCGCAATACAGTTAAACTTCTTGCGTAATAATGATACTGATATATTATTCAAGCTAAAATTAAACCTTTAGCTAACGTACAGGAATTTATGATTAACTTTGATGCTGATAAAATTATTATTACTGAAGGCAGTATTGAAAAGCACATGTACATTGTACTTGAGGGGCAAGTGGAGATTTTTATTGAACGTGATGACAAAGAAATTCCACTTGCTACAATTGATGCACCTAATTTTTTAGGCGAAATGGCAATTTATCGTAATCAACCTATTAAATATTCTGCAAAGGCGTTAACTGATACAAGAATGCTTGTTATTGAAAATCAAGCACAACTTGAATCTTTTGCTAGTAAAAATCTATCGTTAAGTGCGACTATGATGACAATTATGGGTAATAGGATAGCTGTTATTGACGATTTGTTAATTACGAAAGTTGAAGAATTAAATAAACTCAACGTTGCTGATCCTTTTATTGCATAGTTAGTAAGTAAATCCCCGTCCTCAAGCTCTTACTCCATTTCCGACCGTGCAGTAAACGACGTGTTTGAACCAAAAAAACGACGCTATACCATTTGGAACATGAAATTGAAAATAGGCATGCGCGTTTTAGAGCAACACGCAAGTGTTGTGATAAAAGGTGCAATGCAGCACGCAGCAGAGCTGCTGCTTTCTAATGGCTCAATCCATAATAAGCTAAACAAAATTACC
>CAJBJW010000171.1 GCA_903953455.1 uncultured Pseudomonadota bacterium
AAAGAAGGTCGTATTTCGATTGGCTCCCCCATTGCTAGAGCACTTATTGGCAAAGAAGTTGAAGATGTGGTGACGGTTAAAGCACCAGCAGGAAAAATTGAATACGAAATTATTTCAATTAGCTATATCTAAAATACGCGAGGATGTGTGAAAAACACACATCCTTTTTTAACAAGGGATTATTTCTTGAGGTTGATGCGGTGAATCACAATAATCTGACCAATGGATTGAATTAATTCTGCACCCGTGGTCTGACAAATTTTGGCACTGATGCTTACCCTATCTTCGCGTTCTGCCCGAATTTTGATTTTAATTAGCTCATGGGTATCCAGAGCAATGTCAATTTCAGCTAAGACAGCTTCCGTTAATCCCGCTTGGCCAACAATCACCACGGGTTTTAAAGTGTGCGCCTGGGCTTTACACTTTTTCCTTTCTATCACATTCACGTGTTTTTCCTTACGATTAAATAATTATTACTATACAACACATTATGGCTAGAAGTAAAAGTAGCAATCGTTGGATGCAAGAGCATTTTGATGATGAATATGTCAAAATGGCACAAGTGCAAGGTTATCGCTCACGTGCGGTATTTAAGCTAAAAGAAATAAATGAGAAAGATAATTTAATTAAAAATGGGATGAATATAGTCGATTTAGGGGCGGCACCGGGAGGTTGGTCGCAACTAGCACGGCAGTTGATGGGGAAAAGTGGACAACTCATCGCACTCGATATATTACCGATAGAACCCTTAGAGGGAGTCACGACTATTCTGGGTGATTTTCGAGAAGAGAGTGTGCTTAATGCACTTTATGTGGAACTTGCAGGAGCTCCGATTCATTTGATAATGTCGGATATGGCGCCAAATATGAGTGGTAACAAAGCAACCGATCAGGCACGTTCAATTTATTTGGGTGAATTAGCGCTTGATATGGCAAAAACTGTCTTGGCAAAACAAGGTACGTTTTTGGTGAAATTATTTCAAGGTGAAGGATTTGAAGCTTTTCATAAAGAGGTGCAGGCTGCTTTTACGCAAGTCATTATTCGAAAACCAAAAGCTTCGCGGCCGCGAAGTAATGAAGTTTATATTTTAGCAAAAGGCTACAGAGCCTAAGTTGTAAAAAAAACCGTCGGGTAGAAATGAAATCCCGATATAATTGCTCAGTTTTTAAATATTGAGAGCCGTTCAGGTCTAGGGCGTTTAAATTGAACGATATGATAAAAAATATACTCATTTGGAGTGTCATCGCCATGTTGTTGATGTCACTGTTTAATAATTTTGGCGGCGCGCAAAATGATCGCGGTGATTCATCGTTGTCGTATTCGCAATTTATCGAGTCAGTCAAAGCTGGGCAAGTGCAGCAAGTGATTATCGATGAACACATTGTCAAAGGTAAATTACAAAGTGGTCAGGTATTTAAAACCTATGCACCAACTGATGGGCATTTGGTTGATGATTTACTTGCAAACAACGTTGAAATTAAAGCGGTACCACCTGATCAGCCATCAATGCTAATGCAATTATTAGTGTCCTTTGGTCCAATGGTGTTGTTAATTGCTGTCTGGGTATTTTTCATGCGGCAAATGAACGGTGGTGGACCCGGTGGACGAAACCCCATGGGATTTGGTAAAAGTAAAGCGAGAATGCTTGAAGAAGATCAAATCAAAGTCACTTTTGCTGACGTTGCAGGTTGCGATGAAGCAAAAGAAGAAGTCGCTGAAATGGTGGATTTTTTGCGTGATCCGGGTAAATACCAAAAATTAGGCGGAAAAATTCCTTGTGGTGCGTTGATGATTGGTCCTCCAGGGACGGGTAAAACGCTTTTAGCGCGAGCCATTGCTGGTGAAGCAAAAGTGCCCTTTTTCACGATTTCCGGTTCTGATTTTGTTGAAATGTTTGTAGGTGTCGGTGCATCTCGGGTACGTGATATGTTTGAAACCGCAAAAAAACATGCACCTTGCATTATTTTTATTGACGAGATTGATGCGGTGGGTCGCCAACGCGGGGCTGGTCTAGGCGGTGGCAACGATGAGCGTGAGCAAACACTCAATCAGCTCTTGGTGGAAATGGATGGATTTGAAGGTAATGAAGGAATTATTGTCATTGCGGCAACTAACCGACCTGATGTTCTCGATAAAGCCTTACTGCGCCCTGGACGTTTTGATCGTCAAGTGACGGTTGGGCTTCCTGATGTGCGTGGTCGTGAGCAAATTTTGAACGTGCACATCAAAAAAGTACCTGGTGCTGATGATGTGGAAGTGAAATATATCGCACAAGGAACGCCTGGTTTTTCTGGCGCGGATTTGGCAAATCTTATCAATGAAGCGGCTTTATTTGCTGCACGTATGAATAAACGTGTCGTCAGTATGAGCGATTTGGAAAAAGCCAAAGATAAAATCATTATGGGTGTTGAGAGGCACTCAATGGTGATGAATGAAAAAGAAAAGGAAATGACGGCATATCACGAAGCAGGTCATGCCATTGTTGGGCGTTTAGTGCCTGAGCATGACCCTGTTTACAAAGTGAGTATTATGCCTCGCGGACGGGCTCTTGGTGTTACGATGTTCCTGCCCGAACGTGATCAGTACAGTGCAAGTAAGCAAAAATTAGATAGTATGATTTCAAGCTTGTACGGTGGTCGTATTGCTGAAGAAATGATTTATGGTATAGAGCATGTCAGCACGGGAGCATCGAACGATATTGAACGTGCAACGGAGCTTGCGCGTAATATGGTCACTAAATGGGGCTTTTCTCAGCGACTAGGACCACTCTCTTACTCAGAAGAAGAGGGTGAAGTATTTCTTGGGCGCTCTGTGACACGTCATAAAACGGTAGCAGAAGAAACGTCGCATAGTATTGATGAAGAAATTCGTACTTTTATCGATCGTAATTATCAACGTGCAGAAAGTATTTTAAATGAAAATAAAGATATTTTGCATTCTATGGCAGCGGCATTGATGAAATACGAAACCATCGATAGACATCAAATTGACGACTTAATGTTACGTACGCCTGTTCGTGATCCTGAAGGCTGGAATGATGATGTGCCACCACCACGTGGAGGATTGCATGTGGTTGTTGGTGATGTAAAAGAAGATGTTCCAGCGGTTGATTTAGATAAAACAGTGCAACAACACTAAACAATTTAAATAAAATCGGACATTTGAGGGAGAAGTGTTTAGCGCTTCTCCTTTTTTTATGGAAGTTAAGAGAAAAGACATACATGACAAAAAAATATTTTGGAACAGATGGAATTCGCGGAAAAGTGGGGGTTCCACCCATTACGCCAGATTTTTTACTTAAGCTCGGTTGGGCGGCGGGACAAGTTTTTGCAGACGGTGGGCACAATTTTGTTTTAGTTGGCAAAGATACGCGAATTTCAGGATATATGTTTGAATCAGCACTTGAGGCGGGCCTAACTGCAGCAGGTGTTGGAACACGATTACTCGGACCAATGCCAACGCCAGCTATTGCCTATTTAACACGTACATTACATGCGAAAGCAGGTATTGTGATTAGCGCTTCACATAATCCTTACTATGATAATGGCATCAAATTTTTCTCATCACAAGGGACGAAGTTATCTGATGAAATTGAGCGTAAAATCGAAATGTACTTGGATTTGCCCATCAGTACAGTTGAGTCATCAAAATTAGGTAAGGCAAAGCGCGTTGTGGATGCAGCGGGGCGTTATATAGAATTTTGTAAGGCAAGTGTTCCGTCAGGACTTGATTTTGAGGGCATGAAAATTGTTGTTGATTGCGCAAACGGGGCAACTTATCAAATTGCGCCACACGTTTTTGAAGAGCTAGGTGCGCAGGTTATAACAATTGGCGTCGAACCAAATGGATTAAATATCAACGAGGGTTATGGCGCAACGCAACCTGAAAAGCTGGTGCAAACGGTACTCGCAAATCAAGCTGATTTGGGGGTTGCGCTGGATGGTGACGGTGATCGCGTTATCATGGTGGATCACAAAGGTGAAGTTGTTGATGGTGATGAGCTGATTTATATTATTGCGAAATCACGTTTGAGAACAGGGACATTAACAGGACCAATTGTCGGTACCTTAATGACAAATTTGGGTATGGAGCATGCGCTAAAAACCTTAAACGTTCCGTTACTGCGCGCCAATGTCGGTGATCGATATGTGATTGAGATGTTGGCAGAACATAAAGGCATGCTGGGGGGGGAAAATTCAGGGCATATTATTTGCCTAGATAAGACAACAACAGGCGATGGAATTATTGCTGCGCTACAAGTCATTGCGGAAATTCAATATACTGGGCAAACATTGCATGAGTTGAAATCGGGGATGCAGAAATATCCACAGGTATTAATTAATCTGAAAACTGCTCATAAAATAGATTTGAATCATGAAGGGATTCAAC
>CAJBJW010000172.1 GCA_903953455.1 uncultured Pseudomonadota bacterium
GGATTCATCGACAATACGCAAATTCCCCGACATACCCAAATGCGCAATAAGTGTCCCTGTTGGCGTTTTAATCAATAGATATTTCGCGCGGCGCGTCACGGATTCAACGCGCTCACCAAGCAAATTTGCTTCAAAATTTGGCTCGATAAGCCAACGCAATTGTCGATGACGAACGACAACATGTTCAATTTTTTTACCCAAAATATGCGGAGAAATACCACGTCCTGTGGTTTCCACTTCGGGTAATTCAGGCATCCGACTTATTCACTATGATTCACGACTGAGCCTTCACCACCAGCACGTTCAGGTGCATTCGACTCATTATGCGTACCCGCTTCATGGGCACTATGCGAGTCATGACTACCAAAAAAGAAATGCGCCAAGCTAAAGATATCAACAACTAAAATGACCACCATTAAAGCCTGAGTCATTGTATTAATCTTTTCTAATAACATTTTTTTGGCTTCATAACGCGCATACACGGAGGGTAATAAATGCTGTGTAAATTCGTATTTAAAAAACCGCTTCGGGATAGAAGTAATCGTAATGGTAAGCGGAATGAAGAAAATCGTCGTCACTAATAAATAAGGTTCTAAGAATTCAACTAGCTCAAAAAGTAGCTTAAAAAAAAGCTCAAAAAAATGTAACATGGTAAGTCTCAATAGCAAATAACGGAAAATGAATTCTACACAACAAAACGCGCCATCAACTGGCGCGTCAATTTATCTCAATAGCCAAGCTAATACGACTTAAAAAATTCGATTAACCTATTTTACAATATCAAAAAAATCGTCTTCGTTCGTATCTGAGCCATCGTTAACTAAATAGTCACGTTGTTGATAAAACGAATTTTTCACAAAATTATACCGATCTTCGGTCGCTTCATTAAGCACTTTTTCAGCACCTAAATGATCGGCTCGGGCGTCAATCCCTCTTAGCGCAGAACTACCACTGCTAATAGCTGTTGCCGTTGCACCGGTGCTCAATCCCATCACACCAAAACCAACGTAGTTAACTGGATTCATCGCGGTGTCGCCCAAACGACCTAAAATACCGCGTGGTGAACTTGGGCCAAGAAATGGAATGACAACATAAGGCTCATTGGAAACACCCCAAAACCCTAATGTTTGATCAAAATCTTCTTTATGTTTAGGCAAACCAACCATATCAGCTACATCAATAAAACCACCTAAACCAGCTACCGTATTCACGAGAAAACGGGATGTATCTTGTCCACTTTGTGTAAATTTCAACTGAAGTAAATCATTGACACTCACACCAATGTCACTGACGTTATCAAATAAATTACTCACGCCTTCATTAGCAAATGATGGCATAGCCCAGCGATACGCTGAAGCAACAGGCGCCATAACATATTTATCTGCATTTTCGTTGAAAGATTGAACATCACGATTCCAATTTTCAATAGGATCCCGTGCATCTTTTACTGGTGAACCTGTACAAGCCGTCAAAGACCCGAGTAAACTCAGTGCAACAAGTCGAGTAAATGGTTTTTTCATTGTATTCATAAATTCTCCAATAGTATTATTATTTTTTTCTCACCGTTTTTTCGCGTAACATAGCACAGATAGCAACTTGCATCGAGTAGCAGGACTTTTTTTATTCATCATAACGAGATACAACCTTACATGGAAACGTCATTTATTCCTTTAGAAAAACGCTTTCGCGGATACCTTCCCGTTGTGATTGATATTGAAACCGCCGGTTTTAATCCTAAAAAAAATGCACTGCTCGAAATCGCCGCTGTCATTGTTGAACTCAACGCTGAGCATAATCTCGCCATTACTGAGCGTTATAGCACGCATGTGATGCCTTTTAAAAATGCCGAATTAGACGCTGCGGCACTCAAATTTAACGGCATTGATCCGTTTCACCCTTTTCGCATGGCCATTGAAGAAAAAGCCGCCTTAGAGCTTATTTTCAATCCTATTAAAGAAGCTATGAAACGCAACAAATGCACCAAAGCGATTTTAGTGGGACATAATCCTGCTTTCGATATTAGCTTTCTCAATGCCGCTATTCATCGCACACAAATCAAGCGCAGCCCTTTTCACCCATTTAGCACATTTGACACCGCCACACTCGGCGGCCTTGCTTATCGTCAAACGGTACTCGCCAAAGTGGCACACGCAGCGGGCATTCATTGGGAAAATGACAAGGCACATTCTGCCTTATATGATGCTGAAAAAACCGCTGAATTATTTTGCATGATTATCAATCGCTGGAAACATCTCGAAACGCTTGATGATCAACCCACTTCCCCATCTATCGAACTTTAATTTTTATTACGGAGGGTTTATGACCGTCAAAAAAGTCCCTTTAAACAAAGATAAACTCAATCAAATCGTCACCGACGCGCGAAAAAATCAAACTGAACGTGAACAGTCCTATCGTGGTCAAGCACTCAAAATGTATCCGTGGATTTGCGGACGCTGCGCGCGAGAATTTACACCCGCTAATCTTCAAGAGCTCACTGTTCACCATCGCAATCACAATCATGATGATAATCCAGCCGATGGCAGCAATTGGGAACTCCTGTGCCTTTATTGCCATGATAACGAACATCAGCGCTTTGAAGAAACGCGCTTTGGCTCGTTGGATAATGGATCCTCTAGCGCACCCATAGGCTCACACAATCCCTTTGCAAATTTAAAAAACTTAATTGACGCTAAAAAATAAACCTCACGCTTTCTCGTCAGTTTCTTCTATTGCGGCAATACAACAGCGATTGCGCCCCTGACTTTTTGCATCTTGCAACGCTGTTTGCACACGCTCAAATATACTTTCTGGCGTGTCATTTTCATTTACTTGTGTCACGCCACAGGAAATAGTTAATGACACGGCTTTGCGATTAACGTTAAAGCACGCTTTAGCCACCAAATCTCGCAACAACTCCATCGTATTGAGTCCGACATGCTCATCGGTATTTGGAAGCAACATAACAAATTCTTTACCCCCAAAACGCGCGATAAAATCGGGACTTTCGATATTGTCTGTCAATAATTTCGCCATTAACGCAATCGCCTTATCGCCCGCTTCATGACCTAATGTCGTATTCACTGCTTTGATATTATCAATCGAAAATAACGCCATACTAAGTGGCATGTCGTATCGCGTAAAGCGACAAAATTCATCTTTTAAACGCTGATGAAATGCCACGCGATTCGCGAGTCCCGTTAACGTATCATTTAGCGACTGTGCATGAATAACTTTTAATTCTTTTTTGATTTGCTCAGCTTCCACTTCAAATTCAATCAATTGATTCACTAATTCAGCTAATTCATCTTTAAACTTTAAAAAATGCTCGCGCTCTTGCGTGTTGTTGACTTTAATTTTGTCCGTGACGCTTTTAAAACAGACATTGACATTTTCTTTGAGGTCATCAACCTCATCGGCGTTAATAGCCTGCACTTGCAATTCACGAATTTGAGAAAAGACGGCTTTATCCAGTGTATTTCGCTCTTTCACCCATTCCATCAACAAGGTTTCAGCCTGCGTTACACTCACATTAAAATGCGATAATTGCGCAACCGTTTGCAATAAAAACGTGTCGATATCTTGTTGTTCTGTGTCGCTGAATTCTTTAATTTTGAGTAACAATTGCACTAACGCATCTAAAACTTCTTCAAACGACATGAGTGATTGTTGTGGCGCGAGCAATGAATCTCTAACGGTCGTAAATTGGGCATCAAACGTAGGTGGAACAGGCACTATCGCTAAATATTTTAGCAATTGTTCACACACCGCCCCAACACTAACCGTTGCATTAATGACATCACGTTCATTAATTTTTATTTCAACAAGTTGATCTTCTGGTTCAACGATTTTTAGAATCGCTAAGAAAAAATCACTGGTATGCTCAAACGCATTTTCTTGCTTTGCTACTTTTTCTTGTAATGCCCGCAGAGCAGTTTGTTTATCAAAATCATTATATTGGCGAAAAAGAAAATCAAATAATAACCCTACATTTAAGGTTTTTTTTGAGGGCATATTTTTTATAGAATCGTTAAATATTTTTAACTCATTGCGTAGCATGTCAGTATCAATGTCATTTTTGACGTTTTCACGCAACCGTTGCAAAATGGGATCTAAATACTTATCGCTGCCTTCATTGATTAAGCTAAGCTGAATAATTAGCTGACGGAGTGTCTTTTCTTTTTCAATATAATCGTGTTCAATTTTATTTTGTGCGTCGAAAAGATTGAGGTATCTCTTACGCCATTCTTCACTTAAATCAGCGTTATGTGAATTAAAAAATGCCATAATATTATCCTTTACTCTCTCTTTTCGACGACGGTAATGTTTAAGTCAATACGTTTACTTTTGCGCGGCTGTTTCTTGCGCAATTAAACGGTCTAACACTTCAATGATTTTTTCATGCGAACCAGCAACAGGACCGCTAGTTTTATATTTTCCGTTAATAATAATCGCAGGCACGCCTGTTACGCCATAACGAGCTGCTGTAGTGGCCGCCTGACGCACTTTCATGTCAACGGGAAACGAATTATAGGTGGCTTTAAAATCCGCCTCACTAACGCCATGTGCAACAAAAAACTTACTTAACTGGTCTTCGGTTTCTAAATGCTCTTTTTTCACCTGCAGAGCGGTGAAAAAATCAGCATGAATTTTATCGACCACGCCCAAGGCTTCAGCAGTGTAATAAGCCTTTGCATGCTTACCCCATAAATCGCTAAACACAGCGGGTTGACGAATAAACTCTACATTTTTAGGCATGGTTTTGAGCCATTTTGCAAGCGTTGGCTCAAAATCAAAACAATGTGGGCAACCATACCAAAAGAATTCAATCACTTCGATTTTGTTCACATCATGCGTCGGTTGCGCAGGCGATACTATTTCATAACCCACAGGCTCAGACGCAGCGTAAGCGGGATGTAAAGTGGCAGCAATCGCCAATGACAAGGCTAATAGGCTACGATGTGTTAATTTTTTTAACATGCTATTTTTCTCTTTTTTATTAAAAATGAATTAAAAATGAACAAGATGAAAACTATTATTTCATAGTCGAGATACGAAGTGCGACTGCTTTAATTTCAGCATCGCTCATTTTGCCGGCAATCATGTGCATCATATTTAGATTATTATTACTGCGTTTACCTGATTTAAAATCATTGAGCGATTTGACTAAATAATCAGAATGTTGCGATTTAAGCGATGGGAACGATGCAGGTTTATTACCATCACCATAAGGACCATGACACGCAATACACGCCGATACTTCACGTTTTAGATCCCCATTACGATATAAATCCGCGCCTTGTGCAATCAGTGCGTCACGCTGTTTCAATTCGTCTGCATCATCTTCCTCTGCAAGGGGTTCAGCCGTAATTTTTTGATCTGAGTAATAATTGGCAATATTGGTCATGTCCTCGTCTGTTAACGTCATTGCAATTGCGCCCATCATCGGATCTTGACGCACACCCGACTTAAATGCCTGCAACTGTTGCACCAAATAAGTCGCGTGCTGACCAGCAAGTTTTGGGAACATAGGCATTGTGCTGTTACCATGTTCACCGTGACAACTCTCGCAGGAAGCTGATTTTTGTTTGCCGGCGTTTGCACTGTCAGCGTGTGTCATTTGCGCTTGAACCGGCGCCACACCGCTACTGAAAAGGACGGTTAAAGCAAAGATAAGACTTTTTTTCTGCATCGATTTTTTCCTTGGAAAACATTAAAAGTAAAGCGCGTTAGCTATACACAAACTCGCGTGTGTGCTTAAATTCTACTCCAAATTATTCCATGACGCGAGACGCTATGAATCCACTGTATTACCAAGCTAAATTTATTAACAGCTCACCTCACCTGCGTGACACCCCCGCAGACGTAGGACTTGAAATCGCTTTCGCGGGGCGCTCAAACGCGGGAAAATCCAGCGCCATCAATACACTCACACGCCAAACTGGCCTTGCACGAACCAGTAAAACCCCCGGACGCACGCAAATGCTGAACTTTTTTGAAATTGCCGAAAATCAACGATTTGTGGATTTACCCGGATACGGTTATGCCAAAGTGCCGTTGCCCGTCAAAAAGAAATGGCATGAACTCATGGAAACGTATTTAACCAAGCGTAAATCCTTATGTGGCATGGTACTGGTCATGGATGTTCGTCATCCGCTAACGGAATTTGATTGGCAAATGGTGGAGTGGTGTCAACATACACAGTTGCCCCTACACGTTATTTTAACGAAGGCCGATAAACTCAACTTTGGCGCGGCTAAAACGACAATGCTTGAAGTACAACGCGAACTTAGCATACTGCCAAGTCCACTGACGTTGCAGCTTTTTTCATCACTCAAAAAAACAGGTATTGACGAGATTCATGCCGCACTCAATCGTTTATTTACGATGCGTCAACACACAAACGATCCAATTTAATATATTCATACTCACTTCTTAAAACTTCAAAGGAAACATTGCATGACGACACACGCAGACCAATTATTTGACATGGCCAAACACGTTATCCCCGGTGGTGTAAATTCGCCTGTACGCTCATTTAGTGGCGTAGGCGGTACACCCGTTTTTGTTGACCACGCTGCGGGAGCTTACATTTATGATGCAGATGGCCGTGGTTATGTGGATTATGTCGGCTCATGGGGGCCCATGATTTTAGGTCATGCGCACCCTGAAGTGATTGACTGCGTGAAAAAAGCCGCTGAAAAAGGTTTGAGTTTTGGTGCGCCCACAGAAATTGAAACACAAATGGCGCAGCGTGTTTGCGAGTTGATGCCGTCGATTGAACTTGTGCGTATGGTTAGCTCTGGCACAGAAGCCACGATGAGTGCCATTCGCCTTGCAAAAGGCTATACCCATCGCGCAAAAATCGTCAAATTTGAAGGATGCTATCATGGTCACAGTGACGCGCTACTCGTGAAAGCAGGCTCGGGCGCATTAACCTTTGGTGTCCCCAGTTCATCAGGTGTCACAGAAGCGGTTGCGCGTGACACACTAACCCTCCCCTACAACGATTCACAAGCTGTTCATGATTTGTTTAAACACATTGGCGATGAAATTGCCTGTATTATTGTTGAACCTGTCGCAGGAAATATGAATTGCGTTCCGCCCGCCGAAGGCTTTTTAGAAACATTACGCGAAATCTGCGATCAATACGGTGCCGTGTTGATTTTCGATGAAGTGATGACCGGTTTTCGTATCAGTTTGCAAGGCGCACAGGGCTATTACCATGTTAAACCTGATTTAACGACTTTAGGCAAAGTCATTGGCGGTGGTATGCCTGTGGGGGCTTTTGGTGGTCGCCACGACATTATGACGCATTTAGCACCGCTAGGCTCAGTCTATCAAGCAGGCACGCTGTCGGGCAATCCTGTCGCCATGGCCGCAGGTCTTAAAACACTAGAATTGATTGCTAAACCGAATTTTTATGATGAGTTATCTGCTAAAACCGCGCAATTAACCGAAGGATTAAAATCCGTCGCAAAAGGCATGGATGTGCCACTCACAACTAATCAAGTGGGCGGTATGTTTGGTTTATTTTTTACGCCAGAAGAAAAAGTCAGTACATTCGCTCAAGTGATGGCGTGTGACCAAGCCTATTTCAAACGCTTTTTCCATGGGATGCTCGACGAAGGCATTTATTTAGCGCCTTCTGCATTTGAGGCAGGATTTGTATCAGCGGCGCATGATGCGCATACGCTTGAAAAAACCTTAGCAGCAGCTGAAATTGTGTTTGCAGAACTAAAAATATAACAAGAACAAAACCTAAATCTGTCGGGATTCTAGGGCGAATCCCGACAATAGCAGATAAATTAAACGTTATTCAGCGGTTAATATTGTTAAAACAGACTGTATTTTCTCAGCTACTTCAACGCCTAAATGCGTTAAATAACCACCGTCTTCTTGCGATACTAACCCTTTGTGAAATAATCGTGCTGTCGCTGAAATGACTTCAGGATCTGCATCATGATGAACTTTAATGCCCTCTTGTAAACTCGTTAAGTTATAACGCGCCAAAATGTTCATCTCTTGAACTAATTCTTGTTTTAATAACATGAAACTGCCTCTCTATCCATTGAAAAAAACTAACTCAAATACGGTTTCTTAACCGCATTTACTCTCACCACAATTCAAACACGTCATGCAACCATCCATCACAATCGTCGCTTTGACATGACATTTACCGCATAAAGTTGCTTGTTCTGGAAAACCTTCAGTTGATTGTGAATGGGCAACAACCTGCGTTGCTTGCGTTTTCACTTCAAATTCTCTGCGTTTTAAATCCAAAAACGCTTTATGATTATGCTCCATTTCATGGCCTTTCATAATGCCCATGCGCTTTAAATGCGTTTCAACGGCGCAACCGATTTCAGCCACAAGCGACGGCATATAAACACCGCCTTTTTTGAAATAACCCCCTTTGGGATCAAATACGCCTTTAAGCTCATCCACTAAGAAACACGCATCCCCCCCTTTACGCCAAACCGCTGAAATGAGGCGCGTCAACGCGAGCACCCATTGAAAATGCTCCATATTTTTAGAATTAATAAAAATTTCATACGGATGACGCTCTTCAAATTCTGTCCCTGCATTGAGCACCATATCGTTGATAGTGATATACATAGCATGCTCGGATTGAGGCGTTTTAATTTTATAAGTGGTTCCAAATAACACGTCAGGACGCTTTAGCGTTTCGTGCATGGACTCTAAATCTTGCTTTTCTGCATCCGCTTCAAGCTGCATTTGCGCTTCGTATTGCGCTTGCTGCTCTTCTTTATTGACCACTTTATAGCCAACAATTTTTTGAGTAATCTTGTGTGACATGGCTTTTTCCCCTTTCAATTATTTTTGATAATTCTGCAACGCTTCTAACTGTTTTGCCAATAAAACATCAATGCCGCTACTGGCGAGTTCAAGCATTAAATCCAATTCTTCGCGACGAAACGCATGCCCTTCAGCTGTTCCTTGAATTTCAATAAACGCGCCAGCATCGTTCATCACCACATTCATATCCGTTTCCGCGCTACTATCTTCAAGATAATCTAAGTCCAGCACGGGAACACCATTGCAAATTCCCACCGAAACAGCGGCAATTTGACCATGTATTGGATTAAATTTAATTTGTTTACGCGCTAAAAGTGTTTGAACCGCAAGCATCAGCGCCACATAACCACCTGTAATCGCCGCTGTACGCGTACCACCGTCCGCTTGAAGAACATCACAGTCAATGGTTATGGTTTGCTCACCTAAGGCTTTTAAATCCATTACAGCGCGAAGTGAGCGCCCAATCAGACGCTGAATTTCAAGAGTGCGTCCACTTTGTTTGCCTTGACTGGCCTCGCGTCCCATTCGCGTATGGGTTGAGCGTGGCAACATGCCGTATTCTGCCGTGACCCAGCCTTCGCCTTTTCCTTTTAAAAAACGCGGTACACTTTTATCTACACTCGCATTACACAACACTTTAGTATCACCGAATTCGATTAAAACAGAACCTTCGGCATGTTTGGTATAACCGCAAGTGAGTTTTATTTCTCGTAATTGTGCAACATCGCGCCCGCTGGGTCTCATAAAAATTTATTCCTAAAGTAAAGTTACCGTACAGTATAACGCATAAAGCCTAAAGCCCCCAACGCGACGCAACGCTAATAGTGCAGAAGATACAGTTAAAGAGTGCACGGCCTCCCTTCTGCAAGGTAGAATGAGCGTATTATTCATCAACATGAGAAAGAGATACCATGATTAAGAGTATGACTGCTTTTGCGAGTAGCGAAGCTGAAATTGGTGATTTAATTATTAATTGCGAACTGCGCACCGTTAATCATCGCTATTGTGACGTGAGTGTCAAAATTCCAGAAAGACTCCGTTTTATCGAAAGTGATGCACGAACCTTAATTAGCGCAAAACTCAATCGCGGCAAAATTGAATGTGGATTGAGCTACCGAAAACAAAACCGTGAAGGCCAAGGCTTCAATGTCAATTTAGAAGCGGTTGCTGCATTACTGAAAATCACACAACAAATCGAACATTTGATGCCCGCACCAGCGCGTTTTTCTGCGCTTGATATTTTGGCGCTTCCCGCTATTCAACAAGAAGCGGTAATTGATCGTGAAACGCTCCACAATGGCTTAGTTGAGCTCATTGAAAATACGCTAGCTCAATTAATTACCACGCGTGAGCGTGAAGGCAGACAACTCGCGGGACTGATTGAAGAACGCTGTTATAAAATGCAAGGGTTTGTCACGCAAGCCACGCAGCGTATGCCTGAAGTGTTATCGAATATTCGCCTCAAACTGCAAGAGCGTGTCAATGAACTCGTCAGCAATCCCGATGTGGATCGCCTTGAGCAAGAACTCGTCCATTTAACGCAAAAACTCGATATTGCCGAAGAGCTGGATCGTTTAACTACACACATTCATGAAGTGCTACGAATTATTAAACAATCTGAACCCGTTGGACGACGCCTTGATTTCTTAATGCAAGAACTCAATCGAGAAGCCAATACCCTTGGCTCAAAAGCCGCCGACATTGAAATGACACAAATCGCCATTGAACTTAAAGTCTTAATCGAACAAATGCGCGAGCAAATTCAAAATATAGAATAGATTTTTCTTCGTGCAAGATGCGTTGCCCTCTCAAATTGGTAGCCAATGTGCTCTTGAAAAAAACAATAGTTTTTTGACGTGCCTGAGAGGAAAAAGTCCTTGCCAATCAATGAACTGACTTTTCTTGTA
>CAJBJW010000173.1 GCA_903953455.1 uncultured Pseudomonadota bacterium
CTTATAATTGACGAACTGGGCGTTTGATAGGTATTTAATACTTTACCTGTACCGTCTTTTTCGTCAAACGTATACGTTGCTTTGATGGCTATATCATTTTTTAAATCAGTTGGCTTGAGTTCGATTTTAATATTGGGGTGTTTTGCAATATCGAGCAAACTCAAATCCATCGAATTCAATTCGCTAGAGCTGCCTTTGATGACGAGCAAATAACTGCCTTCAATGGCTTTTAGTGCAGGCGCAAATCGTGCAATATCAGTGCTAGCTATTTGCAATACTTTAGCGCCATCATTGATATGAATCGTTGGATCAACGGTGCTGGTTTGCAAATTGATATAGTCATAATTGACGCCAAATAATTTAGGGGTTTGCGTAATCAATGTTGAAATTGCACCCAGATTGGATTCAATAGCGCTTGCTGAATCTTCAATTTTACTAATAGCGGGAATGCTTGAATATTCATAAAATTTCATGTCTTGAAGTGTTTTATAAATAAACGATTTGATGAATTGATTCACCTGTGGCGCGGTAAAGGCAGCGGATTCACTAAATTGAATGCCGCCTGCAGCCGTTTTATCATTTCCATTGAATTTTTCAGCAAGTTGCAATGTATTGGCATTGGTAATCAACGGTGCATAGATAAAATCCGGTTTATCCCATGTAATCACAAGCGGGTTGTCTTTTGAATTATTGAATGACTCTAGCGTGAAATCGTCCACTACATTGTTTTTGATATTTTCTTGCAGGAATAACAAGTCGTGCGTTGAAATACGAGTATCCACTTTATTGCTTGCTACCAAATGAATATGGGTGCCGTTCATTTCGGTTTTTAGCTGACTTAAAGTGGGGTACATTCCCAGCGGTAATTCATTGATATCAAGTTGACTGCGACTGTCTGAAAAGCGGGTTTCAATAATGACGCTGTTTGCCTTAGACAGATTTTTGATTAATTGCAGGCTGTTTTGATTTGCCTGATTAAAATTACCGGTAGAATCGAGCGCAGAATGAAACAAATCCGCCACCATCACCGCACCTTGATCACTAACGACAATTTCTTTAATCGCGTTCGCTTTTTCTGCCAATGTTAACCAATATTTATTGATATCAAACGCACTACTATTGACGATAATGGCAGATACATCACTAGTTGCCACGTCTTTTGCATCCATGCAGTAGACAAATTGCGGAAGTGAATTTTGATCAATTAACGGCGTAATGTTTTTTTCAATATCGTTAAGGAGTGGTAATTTGATCGTACCTGAATCGGTAACCATTAAGCCGGTCAATTTTCCGTATTTATACGCTTGGACAATTTGGCTCCAGCCATTTTCTATATTGCTTGCCGTATCTTTGAGGGTAATGGCTTTGACAGTTGGATGTAATGCGTAAGTAAGCGCTTGTGCAATGGGAATATCGGTTGCAATGCCGGCGATAATTTTTGAATTATCTACCCTATCCCCAGAGGCAATAAGAGGTTCATAAATTTTAATCGTATTTGCGTTAGATTGAGCAACAGCATTTTGTACGGCAGCAAGATTGGCATTAGATGATGCAAGTGCAGTTAAATCAATGCCCTTTAATGACGCATCAAATTTAATATCGCTTAGCGCGGCTGCCGCTGACCAATCGCTAGGTTTTAGCTCAACGGAGGTGTTGGATAGACTGCGTAGATCCAATGTTTTCGCATCATTTTTATCATAAGAAATGGAGAGTAAATAATGGCTACTCAATTTCGTTAAAAGTGCTTTGCCGTCAATGAATTGTTTGGCGGATATGGAAATAACAGGCAATTTTACCTGATCAGAAAAAGCACTATTCGTACTATAGAGTTCACTAAAGAGTACAAGTTGATCAAAATTAGCAGATATTTTTTCTGCAGAGTCTGTCACATGATAAAGCACGTCTGTATTTTTAGGGACGGTAGAATTGGCTTTCCATGCTTGTAAGACACCCAAGTCGGCAATATTTTTTATGATGCTTGTGTCTATTTGTTGAGGTAAACCGTCAAGAATGATTTTGTTGACGTTAATAAATTTTAACCCTTGTTTTTGTTGTTCTGTAATAACGGGAAGAGGGCCTGACACTTTCAACGTGACATCCCGACTGTTTATAGTCAAATCAATTGCGGTCGTTTTACTGGTCTCCCAAAATTGCTGAAAAGCTTGCGCATCATCATTGGTAATGTAGGGATGATCATTATCTAAGATAATATGTAAAACGGGGACTCTTCCTGCCATAAGTACCGGAACCCATTTATAATCACGTAGATCAGTGACGTGTACACTAATTTCATTTGTCGTTTGAAAGTGAATCTTAGGGCTAGTTAATAACTCGATACTGATATCGTCTAGTGCTTTGATATCAATTTTGCCCGCTATATCAGACACATTGATACTGGCAATACGGTCGTTATGGATGAGTTTGGCGCGATTTTCCCAAATATTTGCAAACGTATCCGTTACAATCAGCTTTTCGCCACTCTCTGGCGCCTCTACGCTTAAATTAGATGCGGAGGTCTGATGTAAATACTGATTTGTTTTATTTGTATCTTGATACGTTATTTTTAAATTGGCGAATGGAACCTGATCAAATGTCATCGTAGACGAGACGCCATTTTGGGTAATGAGTAAATCTGTTCCGCCTTGAGCGTTGGGTTGCTTGTCGATAATAAGATGATCAAAAGCAGATAAATCAACGTGGATAATGCCGTTGTTAGTCATTATTTCACTGATGCGCCCGTCTAAATCCATCGGTTTTACAGTGAAGTTTGCGGTATGTTGAATTTGACTGATATCGAGTTTTGCTAATTCACTGGTTTTATCTTCGATGACAAACGAGTTGAGCGAAGTAGAATCTAAATTATTGAAAATATACTTTTTGACGTCATCGGAGAGCATATTGACTTTTAAAATGACAGTTTCGTTATTATTTAAAATGATTTTTAACTTGTTTGTTAGCGTATCGGTGAATTGTTTAATATTCGCGACATCAGCATAAATGGCAGCAAAAGAGTTCGACTTTACAGCAAGACTATCAAATTTATGAAAAGACGTGCTGGTCATGATTTCGCTGTAAAGCGGCGAGGCTAAAATGCCATCGACCAATGGCGCGTCAATCACATTCCAATCTTGGCTATCAAAAATGATTTTTAGCGGAATTTTCTTCAATGTTGCATCACGTTTGATGATACCCGAATTGGTAAATGAGGCTAAATCGCCTAGTTTCCCCGTTAGGTGCATGGTCATTGAGTCGACACTGTTCATGTAAAGCAACTTTGTCACACCGCCATAAAAAACGCTCATTTGAAATGCAAGAATATCTAAAATGGTGATATTGAGTGCGCCCCCTGTATAGGCTAAGGCAATATTTAACGTTGACGCGGCTAATTGTTGATTTACTATCGCGACTTCTTGCGTGAAAATGGAAGGTGAATCCGTTTCAAATAGCACACTGGTTTGGCTAGGATGTTGTATTTTTCCAAGCACATCTAAATGTTGAATTTTTCCGAGTGCATCGATTTGTAGAGGAATTTTAATCGAGCCATTATCTGTGACGGAGATTGACGTTAGTTTTTGACTGTTATTTAAAATACTTTGCCAATTTTTGGATATGTTGCTCGAGGTGTCATAAATTGAAAATTTATCGTTGTCACCGAGTTTTTTAAAAACAAAAGGCACATTAGAGGCTGCAATGATGTTTTCTGTTGCGCCTAATATGGGGAGATCGTAAGCGCTCAATATATTGCCTAAATCCAGCGCCTGACCAGAACGCTCGATAATAGTGTTGAGTTTTCCTGCTTTATTGATGGCAATGAGATCACTTAGGTGAGCGATAATATTTTCTTTTGAATCGTAAACATCAAACGTGCCAACATTTTTCACCGCATAGGACAACGCCTGCGATGCCAATACCTCTTTTCCAAGGCTTGTATTCGCTGCAGAAACAGAAACAAGGTCAGATAAGTGGGGGGTTTGAATCACGACAAATTGAGATGTTGCGCCTTTTAGTGTCAACGTATGGGTTAGGGGATCATCTTGAAGCGAGATAGCGAGCGATACTTGTTTGTCGGTGACGGTTTTAACTACCTTGGTAATGTTTGAGAATGCGGTC
>CAJBJW010000174.1 GCA_903953455.1 uncultured Pseudomonadota bacterium
CAATTCCCTGAGATTGTGGATTTTTATTTGCCGCCAGAAGGTTGTTCATACCGCATGGCAGTGATTTCGATGAAAAAACAATACGCAGGTCATGCAAAGCGAGTGATGCTGGGTACATGGTCATTTTTGCGGCAATTTATGTACACGAAATTTGTGATTGTCGTTGATGATGATATTAACGTGCGCGATTGGCAAGATGTGATTTGGGCGATTACGACGCGTATGGATCCCGCGCGGGACTTAACTATTTTAGAAAACACGCCTATTGATTATTTGGATTTTGCCTCACCGGTATCGGGTTTGGGGTCAAAAGTGGGGTTTGATGCAACGAATAAATGGCCCGGTGAAACGAATCGTGAATGGGGAAAAACCATTACGATGACGCCTGACATTATCACTCGTGTGAATGACATTTGGGATAAATTATAAGAATCCTTCATGCCGCGTACATAGAGTCTTTTACTTCATGGCATTTTGCGTCACAATGACACTTTGAATAATTATTTTAATTGAGTTTGCTATCATGGATTACCCAGAAAAAACATGTTCGATTGAACGCCTTGTTACGCATGAAAAATTGGTTCAAGCCACACTTGCGGGACGTAAAACACAGCAACGTCGCAATGGAGTCTATGGATACCCAAATGAAACCTTTGAGCTTGAAGGCACAACATTTGTTGTGACGGATTTGTTTCAACAAAAATTAGGTGATATGACCGACGCTGATGCGCAAGCAGAAGGGTATCCCAATCTTGACGTGTATCGCGATTTGATTTTGAAAATGCACGGCGGTATGCAGTGGAATGATGAAGCAAGCGCTTGGGTGCATTGCTTTAAAGCGCAAGAATAACGTTTTATAGGTTGGAGGATTGACGCTGTTGCGTCAGTTCACTATTGTTTACTTTCTGAAATTTAAAAAAAATGATGATTTATGCCTGATTTTAAGCATTTTTTTCAACAAGATGATGATTTAGCTGTTCAAAACGCACAGCCAAAATTAAAAAAGCCACCGCTTTATCGCGTGCTTTTGCTCAATGATGATTTTACACCCATGGACTTTGTCATTGACGTGTTAATCAATTTCTTTGGGATGCCTGAAGAAAAAGCAACAACGGTGATGCTGCAAATTCACACGCAAGGCGTTGGCGTTTGTGGAACGTACTCTAAAGACGTTGCAGAAACAAAAGTGTATATTGTAAACACTTACTCTCTTGAGCATCAACATCCGCTCAAGTGCACAATGGAAGAACTTTAAGGAATTGTCATGTTAAGCAAAGCATTGGAACTTACGTTAAATACGGCATTTAAAGCGGCACGCAAACAACGTCATGAATTCATTACGGTGGAGCATTTATTGTTCGCACTCCTAGATAATCCCGATGTCGTTCCCGTTTTAAAGGCATGTAACGCGGATGTGAATACACTGCGTGGACAACTTGCCCGTTTTATTGATGAAACGGCATCTTTCCTACCCGAAAGCACGACACGCGACACGCAGCCGACATTAGGTTTTCAGCGTGTGTTGCAACGTGCGGTATTTAACGTACAGGCTTCAGAGAAAACGGAAGTCACTGGTGCGAATTTACTGATTGCTTTGTTTAGCGAACAAGAATCTCATGCAGTGTATTTGCTGAGCAAACAAGATATTACAAGACTCGATGTCGTGAACTATATCGCGCATGGCATCAATAAATTTGATGCCGATGATGAGCATTTCGGACATGAAAATAGCGCGAATGGCAAGCAACAAGCCTCAGAAACGGCTAATTCGCTTGAACAGTTTACGGTTAATTTAAATGAAGAAGCGGCGAGAGGGCGCATTGATCCATTGATTGGACGCGCCCCCGAAATTGAGCGCACCATTCAGACGCTTTGCCGTCGACGCAAAAATAATCCACTTCTTGTGGGTGAAGCGGGCGTGGGGAAAACCGCTATTGCGGAAGGTTTAGCTAAACGTATTGTGGAAGAAGATGTGCCGGATGTGCTCCTTGATTGTGTAATTTATTCACTCGATTTGGGTGCGTTGGTCGCAGGAACAAAATACCGTGGTGATTTTGAAAAACGCTTAAAAGGCTTGCTTAATCAACTCAAAAAAGAACCACACGCCATCTTATTTATTGATGAGATTCATACCATTATCGGAGCGGGTTCGGCGTCTGGCGGTGTGATGGATGCGGCCAATTTAATTAAGCCGATGCTTGCGTCGGGACAGTTGCGCTGTATTGGTTCTACAACGTATCAAGAATACCGTGGTATTTTTGAAAAAGATCATGCGCTGGCGCGTCGTTTTCAAAAAGTCGATATTTTAGAGCCTTCTGTGGAAGAAACGATTTTGATTCTCAAAGGGTTAAAAAGCCGTTTTGAAGAGCATCACAACGTGAGTTATTCGCCTGATGCACTGCGACTTGCTGCGGAATTATCCGATCGCTATATTACAGACCGTCATTTACCCGATAAAGCCATTGATGTGATTGATGAGGCGGGGGCAAAGCAGCGCATGACCGCCGAAGAATTGCGTAAATCGGTGATCGAGGCGGTGGATATTGAAGAAATTGTGGCGAAAATCGCGCGTATTCCTGCGAAATCTGTTTCGTCAAATGATGTGGATAAACTGGCTAATTTAGAAAAAAATCTGAAAATGCTCGTGTTTGGGCAAGATGATGCGATTTCAGCTCTGGCTTCAGCGATTAAATTATCGCGGGCGGGTTTGCGCGATGCACAAAAAACGATTGGTGCTTTCTTATTTGCAGGCCCTACGGGTGTAGGTAAAACCGAGGTTACACGACAGCTCGCAAAAGTAATGGGCATTGAGCTTATTCGTTTTGATATGTCTGAATACATGGAACGCCACACGGTATCGCGTCTTATCGGTGCGCCACCGGGCTACGTTGGTTTTGATCAAGGTGGACTGCTCACTGAGCAAGTGACTAAGCATCCACACGCGGTATTGCTACTCGATGAGCTTGAAAAGGCCCATCCCGATGTCTTTAACTTATTGCTACAAGTGATGGATCACGGTACGCTCACAGACAATAATGGACGCAAAGCAGATTTTCGCAATATCATTTTGATTATGACAACGAATGCGGGCGCAGAAGAAGGGAGTCGCGCGTCGATGGGCTTTACGAATCAAGATCATGCCAGTGATAGCATGAAAGTGATTGAAAAAGGGTTTTCTCCCGAGTTTCGCAATCGTTTAGATTCCATTATCCAATTCAAACCCCTCGACGTGAACGTAGTGGGGCATGTGGTTGATAAATTTATTTTTGAACTTGAAACGTTGCTGGCGGATAAAAATGTGACGTTAACACTCGATAGCAAAGCGCGTTTGTGGCTCGCAGAAAACGGGTGCGACGCTAGAATGGGCGCACGTCCAATGGCGCGATTGATTCAAGAGCGGATCAAAAAACCGCTAGCCAATGATTTACTTTTTGGCGAACTCGCGCACGGCGGACATGTCAAAATCAGCGTGAAGAATAACGAATTGACTTTTACGATAAAAAGCCAAGAGAACGCGCTAACAACTTAACTAACGCAAATGATGTGAGAGTGCGTTAATTTAGGTTAACGTACTCGGAACGTGATGCGACCTTTTGTTAAATCATAAGGTGTCATTTCCACTTTGACACTATCACCCGTTAAAATACGAATGTAATGTTTGCGCATTTTGCCTGAAATGTGGGCGGTGACGATGTGTCCGTTTTCTAATTGTACGCGAAACATGGTGTTAGGTAGCGTATCAATTACTTTACCTTCCATTTCAATTTGTTCTTCTTTAGCCATTGTGTGGTTTTTTCCTCGTTAGTTTACGTTTTGTAAGTATAAATGCGCAATTATAACTGATGTTGAGCAGTCTTGCGTTTTTTCATGCCAATATAAACAAATTTTATGACACGAATAAGGCATCGACTCGTATACAGTTGCTTTTTCGATGAAAAAGAAAAAGTGAATTTTAAAAAAGTAGGGCAAATGACGCAATGAAAGTGTGTCATATCACACACTTTTTGAATATTTTGGATGATGATATTTTCAACTAATTGAAATTAAATAAGTATTTTTATGGCATGTCTCGTGCAATTACTTAAGAGATTAGTATTTACGCGTTAACCCTATTCTCTTAGTATCATTTCGAGGTTTTAACATGCATTCAATTAGCCAAGAGCAGTCGATGAAATCGGTAAAAAATAATAATGGCAAGTTACTTTTAGGCGCGGGACTTGCCGTGACATCAATGATTATTTTGCCAGCTTTTGCCATGCGCCTTGGACTTGGAGCGAGTTTAACAGGCGCTCTGCGCATTGCTTTGATGAAAGCGTCAAGTAAAGCAGTGCAGGGATAGTTAATCAGGGTGCAAGGGAGTAACCTTTGATTGTGAGGTGGGTAAAGTTTTGTTACTATTTAATTAAGGTTACTGTTTATAGGTCAACATAATGAGTGAAGAAGAAAAGAAACTCTGCGATTTATGTCAACTTACTGTTGAAATTTCGGGATTTACGTTAAAAACGAAAACGGGCGAAAAAAACTTTTGTTGCGAAGGTTGCAAAGGAATTTACGAAATGCTCAATGAAAGTGATGTATTGCCTCAGTGAGATTTACGTATAGTTAGGAGTAGTAAAAAATGAAGCAAGCACATAAAGTCATGCAACATAACAAGGATTCATTGTCCAAAGAAATTTTTAAAGGCTCTATCGCCTCAGCCGTCGTTTATAGTGGGAGTAAAGTAATGAGTATTGCAGTAAAAAATCCAATTGTTGTTTTTGGTTTAGGCGTTGTGAGTGGTTTTTTAATTCACAAATATCGTAAAGATATTATCGCTAGCACCACAAAAGTCGTGGATGCAGGCAAAGATTTTGTGCTACAGCAAAAAGAAAATTTAGAAGATTTAGTTGCTGAAACGAAAGAAAACTAAATTTCATTATTCTTCACTAAATTAACGGGTTGGTTTGCTGCACGAAAGAGAGCAGTAATCGGCCCGTTTTTTTTAAACGGTAGATTATGTCCATTCAAAAAGATTGTGTTTTGCGCTATCGCGCTGAAGGTCACGTTCGCTTTCAATTACCCGCCGTTTTATGTCAATCCTCGGTTGCCGCTCGTGTGACGCAAAAAATTAGCGCCATTGATGGCGTATATCGGGTGAATCTCTACGCGCGTCAACAAAAGTTATCCGTTCGTTTTCAAGAAACGGTGTGTGATTTTTATTCGTTAATCAAGCAATTATTTGACGTTTTTGCGGAACTGGAAACGTCGGGGGCTTTAATTCCTGTTGAAAAAACAGCGAGTTTTACCCAAACACTTGCAACTAAAGTCAGCGCAAAAGCCGATCAATTCGCGTTGACTCGTTGGGTCAAAGCTAAAACAATTGAAGTGAAAGAAACGCTACACGCAACGAAAATTATCACCAAAATGGCGCTTAAAAAGCCTAAGTCGTTTGTACGTGATCCTGAAAAAGCGGTGATTGATTTCTTAAATGATATTTTAGTGCTGTTTCTCATTCGATTGCATTGGGAGCAAATCACGAAATTATGGCTGCTTAGTCCCTTTAGATATCGCTATGAATGGCTGGCGACGTTTTATATGTTCTTTTTGCTGATTCGTTCGCGTAAACCCAAATAAAAAATAAAAAAGGGAATCGATTGTGACTCAAAAACATTTTCAAATTGTGCATCAACTCGCGCGTCGTCTTCGTATTTTCTCGCCCGTGATTAAAAACGATCAAGAGCGTGCGTATATTTTTGAAATTATTTTAAAAAAACGTCCCGAAATTAAGCGGGTGCGAACGGTTTGTTCAATTGGTTGCGTGATCATTGAATTTGATCCAGCGGGATTGCCTAAAAAGAATTTGTTGATTTTACTTGATGCCGTTTTAGGTAATATTGCCAATAAAAATCCGAATTTACCTACCTCTGAACAAAAACATTTTGAGGGGAAATCGCAAGATATTGATTTAGCCGTTGAAGGAATGAGTTGCGCGTCGTGTGCGCTACTTATTGAAATGGTGCTCAAGCGTGATGAGCGCGTGAAAACAGCAAGTGTGAATTTCAGTACGTCAACGCTGAGTGTCCAAGGGCAATTAAGCAAAATCGATGTGAACGAATTAGTCACGAAAATTGGCTATCAAACATTCCCCATGGATACGCTTTCACAACGTAAAAAATTGATTGAAAAAGAAAAAAATCGGGTTGTTTTAGCTAAAAATCGTTTTGTGTGGGCGAGTGTACTTAGTGTGCCTGTCATTGTAGCGGGCATGGCGATGACGCGCTCACGTCCTTTGCATTGGATGCAATGGGCGCTGACGACACCGGTTGTTTTTTGGGCAGGATACCCTTTTTTTGCGAAAGCATGGCGGTTAGCTAGGCAACGCGCGGCGAACATGGATTCGTTAATTGCGCTTGGTGTTGGATCAGCTTATGGTTATAGC
>CAJBJW010000175.1 GCA_903953455.1 uncultured Pseudomonadota bacterium
CAGACTGATTATTTCCCATTTTTGTGTGTCTGCAAAATTACGTAATTTTTCGTCAGGGTCAACGGCAACGGGGAAGTCTACCAATTTTAGCAGCGGTAAATCATTATGAGAATCGCTGTAAAAATAACTGCCTTCTAATTTTTCATTGTTGAGTGTTAACCATTCATTGAGTCTTGTCACTTTGCCTTCTTGAAAGCAAGGAACGCCATTAACATTGCCGGTATATTTACCATCAATCATTTCTGGTGTGGTCGCAATGAGGTGTTCAATACCGTAAAGAGCCACAATAGGTGCGGTGATAAACGAATTGGTTGCGGTGATCACAAGCAATGTGTCGCCTTGTGCTCGGTGTTTTTCGATCAATGCTTTTGCTTTGTCAAGTAAAAGAGGCGTGATGATGATGTTAATAAAGTCTTTGCGCCAATTCTGCAGTTGCTCGATAGGATGCGCCGCTAAGGGTACGAGGGCAAAACGTAGAAATGCCATCATATCGAGCGTACCATTCTGATAATCTTCATAAAATTGCGCATTGATTTTATCGTAGACAAGGCGATCGACAATGCCTTGGTCAACTAAAAATTTCCCCCATAAATAATCGCTGTCGTCAGCAATTAACGTATTGTCTAAATCAAATATGGCTAAAGTCATGAATTGTTTTTATAAAAGTGGTTATAAAGAAGAGGAAGCTATGGCATCTCACGTTTTTTTATGGAACAATGCTGACATTATCGACAACCCGACCACACTGTTATTCTAACATAGGCTTAATTCAAAACAGTGTGCGGGCTAGCAAACAGGTTTTATTAACATGATAGACTCAAAAGGATACCGACCCAATGTGGGCATCATCCTTTGCAATGACGAGGGTCGCGTGTTTTGGGCAAAACGAGTGGGTGTCAATTCATGGCAATTTCCGCAGGGCGGTATTAATCCAAATGAAGACCCAGAAACCGCGATGTATCGAGAATTGTGGGAAGAAACAGGCTTACAGCAACAACATGTACAACTTTTAGGGCGCACACGTTATTGGCTACGTTATCAGTTGCCAGAGCGTTATATACGTAAACATTCTTTGCCATTATGCATTGGACAAAAACAAATTTGGTTCATTTTGCGTTTAATTACGCCTGAATCCAATGTGCGTTTTGACTATTGCGTCAATCCTGAGTTTGATGGATGGCGATGGGTAGATTATTGGGAGCCGCTTAAAGATGTGGTTTATTTCAAACGCAAGGTGTATCACAAGGCGATGAGTGAATTGGGTGAAATTCTGACCTTTGACAACGTACCAGTGAATCCAGGCGGCTATTTGGCAAAAGCCAAAGAATGGTGGTAAAGATGGTAATAATCGATTTTTTACATATAAAAAATCGATATTGCTTAATCGAATGTTTAATATTACCTGTTTTATGTTAAGATTAGCAGGTTTAACTGAATGAAATTAGGATGATTTTATTCTCAATGTACTAAATTAAGAAAGTAGATACTTAGCCGTTACATTTAAGTAATGCAAATAAAAACGAGCCAAATCAATGACTAAACATTCTCAATCAAGCAATTCACAACCTTTGCTCTACAACGCGGATTTGTCGCAAGATAGTTGCGGTGTCGGCTTTATTACCCATAAGCGTAGTGTGCAAACCCATGATTTGTTAGCGAAATCACATGAGGCCTTATGCACGATCCCACATCGTGGTGGAATGAGTGCTGAGGGTATTGGTGATGGCGCTGGTGTGAATATTGATTTGTCACTCAAGTTTTTCCGTAAGATCACAAGTAACCCAGCGTTGGAGTTAGGGCAATTTGGGGTGGCGAATTTCTTTTTTCCGGAAGATCATGCGCATTACGATTCTGCGGCAAATGAGTTAGTTGAGCGTCATTTTAAAGAATTTGATTTGCCATTGATCTCACGGCGCGTTATTCCTGTTGATAATTCGGTTATTAACGCTGCGGCTGTTAAGGCGCAGTTGCCCATTGAGCAATTTATTTTCGGGCGTCCGTTGCATTTGCAAAATGCGACGCATGATGAATTTGAAAAACATGTTCAACGCGCGTTGGTAACTATTGAACAAGAGGGTTTTAGCTGCACAGAATTGGCAGGTTTTTATCCGCTATCAATGAGTTCGCGTACACAAGTGTATAAAGGTCGTTTAAATTCGGGCGAAGTTATACCTTATTTCACTGATTTGTATGACGTTGATCATGAAATTAGCACGTTATTTTTTCATACCCGTTTTTCAACAAACACTGCACCAGCGACGATGATGGCGCAGCCGTTCCGCTATATGGCGCATAACGGCGAATTAAATACGGATAAAAAAAATCGTTTAAGTGAAAATGCGATTGCACGTCAGCACGGTAACACCGTTTGTTTTCCAAAAGGCCAGTCAGATTCAGGGCGTTTAGATCAAACCTTAACACGCAGAATTAATGAAGATGATTTGAATATTGTTGAGGCGGTTTTGGCAATGATGCCGCCAGCGTGGGAAAATGATACAACGCTTTCGCCGCAAGTTCGCGCAATGCTTGAGTATTTTAGCTTGTACGAAGAAAAAAATGATGGTCCGGCTGCGCTTATCTTCAACGATGGTATTCGTGTTGGAGCTCGACTTGATAGACTCGGTTTGCGTCCGCTGCGTTCGGTTGAGACGCATGATTATTTGGCGGTGATGTCTGAAGCAGGGCAGATTGATTTTCCTCCTACCGATGTTTTAAAACGTGGGCGCATTGAGGCAGGCGGCATGCTGTACTTTGATCATAGTACCGGCGAAACTTACGACTCACATCAGGTGATGGATCGTCTAGCAAAAGAGAAGAATTATACTGAGTTGCTTGCCCAGCGGTCAGTGCATTTATCAGAATTACCTAAAGTTGAATTAAGTGAATTAAACAATGATCACAGTTTAAGTGTTCAGCAACGTTTTACGGCTTATTCGCATAATCAAGAAAGTTTCCGATTTTTGCTCGATCCTCTTTTATCAACGGGGATGGAACGTATCTCCGCCATGGGCTACGGATTGACACCCAATGCATTGTCAGCAAGTGAAGGCGGGATGTCGCGCTATTTTAGTCAACGTTTTGCGCAGGTAACAAACCCACCTCTGGACTCGATTAGAGAAAGTGATGGTATGACGTTGCGCGTTGCGTTAGGCGCAAAACCCAATTTTTCGGACAATAGTAAACAACTTGTTATCGAAAGTCCTATTTTGCAACGCACACAATTAGAGCAAATTCGTCGTCAAACTCAGGTAAAAACAATCACTATTGATGCGCTATATACGCCACATTTTACCGATGCACACGCCAATGAAACGCAATTAAGTGATGCACTCACTACTGTGTGTAATGCGGTTGAGCAAGCGGCGAGAGATAGTACGGGTATTATCATTTTGTCTGATGTGGCTATTAGCGCACAGCAAGCAGCGATTCCTGCATTACTTGTTATTGCAGCGGCAAATCAACGTTTAGTGCAACAGGGTTTGCGCTTTAAATCATCATTAGTGTCAGAAACGGGTCAGTCAGCGAGTCCGCATGATGTTGCTACTATTTTAGGTTTTGGTGCGTCCGCTATTTGTCCCATTACGGTCCATAGTCGGGCATTGATGCAATACGCCGCTGCTGATTTGCAAAAAGTCCTAGATAAGTTTCAAAAAGGTACTGAAAAATCACTGATGAAAACGATGGGTAAATTCGGTTTATGTACAGCTGAAAGTTACATTGGAGGTGAATTTTTTGAGTCAAATTATTTTGATACAGATGAGCCAAAATTAAGCCCTTATTTTCCTAATATTCACTCATCTGTTGGTGGTGTGCGTTATGCGGATATTGCGGCAAGTGCGACGCAGTGGCATCAAAAAGCATTAGCCGTCAATGATGAAAAAGATATACCATTTTTAGGCTTGTTTAAAGAGCGTCAAGATGGCGCTGGGCATTCGTATGGTAATGTGGCTGTGCGTGAATATATTAACATGACCGACGAGGCTATTTTATATGTCCAACAGGAAAAATCACCGCAAGCAAGCGATACCGCTTATTTAGACTTAGGTTACGGTAAACGCACGCCTGAGCAAATTGATGCGTTTGGCATTACGCCAGCGTACAGTAGTTTTACTCAGAATTTATATGCTGAGCGTGATTCACGTCCGGCGGCATTACGCGATATTATGGATTTCCCTGTTAATGTTTCAGGGGCGAGTAGTGTTGATGATTTTGACCGTATTTTAGGAAAACAAAATCTTCGAGGTAATGTTAATTATTTGATTCGTGGCTTATCGGTAACGAGAAAGGATAGTGAATTTAAAATTGTATTTACCGAAAATAATACGCAAAAAAGACTTGAGTCTTTAGAGGCACATTTAAGAAAACGGTTTATTGAAGATTTTCATTTGGTGTCTTGCTCATTAAATGTCATTGGTGATGCCTTAACGGTTACTAATGTGCCGGCGGGCAGTTTGTTATTTGATTATCTCAATACCATTAAAACAGCGCGTTCAGTCTTGGCATTAAGTGAAGTTCAGCCTGCGCATGAAATTACAAAAACATTAGCGTCAGGAGCGATGAGTCATGGTGCGTTACTGGGTGAAGCCCATGAATCAGTAGCACAAGGGACTAACATTGTTGGGGCGTTGAGTAACTCAGGTGAGGGTGGTGAGCATTTCAGTCGCTTTAACAGTATTAAATCGAGCAAAATTAAACAATTTGCTTCGGGTCGATTCGGTGTTTGGACGGGCTATTTAGCCGATCCAACTCTTGAAGAAATTGAAATTAAAATCGCGCAAGGTGCAAAGCCCGGTGAAGGCGGTCAGCTGCCAGCAATGAAGGTCTCTGTTGAAATTGCAGCACTGCGTGGTGGTACGCCAAAAGTTGAACTAGTAAGTCCGCCACCACACCACGATACTTATTCGATTGAAGATTTAGGGCAGCTTATTCATGATGCAAAAGCAGCGCGTGTCAAAGTTGGTGTGAAATTAGTCTCTTCAGAAGGGATTGGCACGATTGCAGTCGGGGTTGCAAAAGCGGGTGCAGATGTTATTAATATTGCTGGCAATACCGGTGGTACTGGTGCTGCAGCTGTAACGAGTTTGAAAAATGCAGGGCGCTCACCAGAAATTGGTATTGCAGAAGTGCATCAGGCACTATCAGTGAATGGGTTGCGTGATAAAGTAATTTTACGTTGCAGTGGCGCACATCAAAGTGGTCTTGATGTAGTGAAATCGGCTATTTTGGGTGCAGATTCATTTGAATTTGGCACAACGGCGCTTATGATGCTTCGTTGCGTCATGGCGAAAAATTGTAATATCAAATGCCCAGCTGGATTGACGACAGCACATGAAGAATTTAAAGGTGATGCACGCGTACTCGCGCAATACTTTATGAATGTGGCGCACGAAGTACGTGAATTGTTGGCATCTTTAGGGTATCGAAGTTTGCGCGATATTCGTGGTAAAACAGACTTGCTGCATTTAATTGATCATCCTTGTATGGTAGGTCAGTTGAATTTGACAAAAATGTTGCGTGAAGTGGAAGAAGTTAAAATTGAGAAACCGATTTATTTAGAAGCAGGTTTTAAAATTGATGATGCAATCTTATCGCAAGTAAAAGCCTTTTTAGAGAATGGCCAAGTTGAGCAACTTATTATTGAAGGCGATAAATATAAACTCAATAACAACGATAAAACGGTTGGTGGTCAAGTAGCCATTGATATTGAACGTATTTTGAATTATGAATTAAAAGAAACGCCTAAGTTTATCTATACGCATTCTAATGGACGTCGTTATTTGGCGCCTGAAACAGTGATTATTCGCACGCACGGAAGTGCAGGGCAAAGTTACGGCGCATTTTTAAATGATGGCATGAAATTACATCATTTAGGTACGGCTAATGATGGGGTTGGTAAATCTTCGAGTGGTGGTGTGCTTGTTGTAGAATCTCCAGGCGGTGGTATTAAAACGCAGGGAAATAACGTATTAATTGGTAACTTTGCGTTATTTGGTGCAACAGGCGGCAAGGCGTTCATTAATGGTGAGGCAGGGGATCGTTTTGCTGTTAGAAATTCTGGTGCGATGGCTGTTGTAGAGGGTGTTGGTGATTTTGGTTGTGAATATATGACTAATGGTGCAGTACTTAATATCGGAACGTTTGGTAAAGGATTCTGTAACGGTATGTCAGGTGGTAATGCGTATCAATACGATCCTGATAATAAATTAACAACACTCTATGATAAAACGTCTGTTGAATTGCATGATTTAACCGAAGATTCTGATACAGCAAAAGCTCATGAGCAGATTGTACTAGCAATGCTTGAAGAGCATGCGCAATATGCTAATTCCAGTAAAGCACGTAATTTACTAACAAATTGGTCTAGTGAACGTAAACATTTTAAATTTGCTGTGCCACTTTGGCTTTATAAAACGCAAACTGCAAGTTATTTGCAATCCTCAATGGATGAAAAAGAAATAGTTGAAGAATTAGCCGTTGATTTAGCTCAGCAACAAATTGCAGGAATTAAGGTAGCTTATCAAGCTGGTCATGTTTTGTTTAAAGGTGAAGTACCCGCTTACGGCGAAACGGATAGCGTACTGGCGGTAAACTTAATTAATAGTTTTGCTGTGTTTAAAAAGGCGCAGGCAGTTGCGAGCGATATGCTAAAAACAGTTCCTGAATCAGAGCGAACGGCTATCCATATTCAGCAGGCGGCGAAAAAATTGATTTTAGAGCGCCCACGTAAATTACAAGATGCTCTACTCAAAACGACTCGTGAAGCTTATGCTTCGTACAGTCATGAGCAGTTAGCTGTGTTGTTAGCACATAAGCGCTTAAGTGATTATAAAACAGCATTAATTAATCGTTCTGTGCAAAGCATCAATTCAATGGGATCAACTGTTTGGATTATTGAGCAAAGCCGAATCAACCGTGCAGCACTTACGCAAGTGCCTTGTGTAGACAAGCAATTAGCTGCGTTGGTTGGATTGGAATTGACGCAAGATTTGGCTGGTTAAATTGGAAAAATAAATTTAGGTTAATGATAAAATGAATAGACATCAACTTCCAAATGACGCGCCCTATAGCGAAAGTCAATATGCGTGGCTTAGCGGATTTTTCGCTGGGTTGCATTCGCAATTAGTCAGTAACACAAATAATCAAACGCAAAGTGCGCATCCTGTTCATATTTTATATGGTAGTCAGACAGGTACAGCAGAATCTGTGGCGCGTGATGTGGCAAAATCAGCGAAAGCCTACGGTCTCAATCCTATCATTAAAAGCATGGATGAAGTCGATACAGGTGCATTAGCAAAAATAGACACATTGCTTATTGTGACCAGCACTTATGGTGATGGTGAGATGCCAGACAACGCCCAAGTCTTGTGGACAGAAGTGTCAGGTGATGCAATGCCGAAACTTGCGCAATTACAGTTTGCTATTCTTGCATTAGGTGACACAAGTTATGATTTATTTTGTCAAGCGGGTATTGATTGGGATAATCGCTTAGAGCAATTAGGTGCGAAGCGTTTGCATGCAAGAGTTGACTGTGACGTTGAATATGAAGAACTTGCACAAGAATGGATACAAACGGTTATTCAATCTCTATCAGGGAGTAATGCAGCAGCAGTTATTGCATCTGAAGAAAATAACGACGTGTCGCAATATAATCGTAAAAATCCTTTTCCAGCAAAATTATTAGTTAATCGTTTGTTGACGGCTGAAAAGTCATCCAAAGAAACCCGTCATTATGAAATTTCGATTGCTGGTTCTGGATTAAATTACGAAGCGGGTGACGCACTTTGTGTGGTAGCGACAAATTGTCCTAAATTAGTTGCTGAGATATTAAAAGCGATAAATGCTCAGGGGGGTGAACTTGAGCAAGCGCTATGTAAGCAGTTTGAAATAAAATTACCGAGTAAAGAATTATTAAAGGAAATTGCGGTACGCTCGGGCAATGAAGAATTAGCGACAGTTTTAAAAGATAAAGAAGCTTTAAGTAATTATTTATGGGGAAGGGATATACTTGATTTATTGTTACAAAATCCAACAGCAACTTTTTCAGCAGATGAGTTCCTTGCCTTATTGAAACCCCTGCAGCATCGCGCTTATTCAATTTCATCGAGTGGCAAAGCGAATCCGGAAACTGTTCATTTAACAGTGGCGAGTGTACGCTATGATGCGTTTGATCGTCATCATAAAGGGGTTTGTTCAACGTTTTTAGCTGATTTAACAGATGAATCAACTGAGATTCACTGTTTCTTTACGCCAAATAAAGTGTTTCGTGTGCCGGATAATAACGATTTGCCTATTATTATGGTGGGGCCTGGTACAGGTATTGCACCGTTCAGAGCCTTTTTGCAAGAGCGTCAAGTTCGTCGCGCAAAAGGCAAAAACTGGTTATTTTTTGGTGATCGTAATGCGGAAACAGATTTTATTTACCGTGACGAATTAGAAATTATGGCAAATAGTGGCTTATTAACGCGTTTAGATTTAGCGTTTTCACGCGATCAAGCTGAGAAGGTGTATGTGCAAGATAAAATGCGCGAACACGGTGAAGAATTGTATGGATGGATTGAAGCGGGTGGTTACTTTTTTGTATGCGGAGATGCGTATCACATGGCAAAAGATGTTGATAAGGCGTTGCATGATGTGATTGCTGTTCATGGTAACAAAACAGAAAAACAAGCTATTGATTATGTGAATTTGCTAAAAAAAGATAAGCGTTACGTTCGTGACGTGTATTAATGTACGAAAAATATTTTGATATTACTTGCCAAAAATGTCCGCGTTTAGCGGCATTTTTGTGTGATGTAAAAGAAAAAAATCCTACATACTACGCAAAGCCTGTTGCGCCGTTTGGGGATGATAATGCAAGGTTGCTTATAGTGGGTCTTGCACCGGGAATGCACGGCGCAAACGCAACAGGTCGGCCATTTACGGGTGATTATGCGGGTATCTTACTTTATGAAGCATTACATGAATTTGGATTTAGTAATTGTTCTGAATCGACGTCAGCTAATGATGGTCTACTATTAAAAAATGCACGTATTACTAATGCAGTTAAGTGTTTACCACCACAAAATAAACCTAAAGGTGAAGAGATAAATACTTGTAATTCTTTCTTAAGTGCGGAATTGACAACGTTGCCAAAAAACGCCGTCATTCTTGCGCTTGGTAGTATTGCGCATCAAGCGGTTTTAAAAGCCTACGGTTTGAAAGTAACTAGCGCAAAATTTGCGCACAACAGTTATTTTGAATTTGAAAATAAAAATTCACTTGTTTCGTCATACCACACAAGTCGCTATAACATGCAAACTAAAAGATTAACCAAGTCTATGTTTACAGACGTTTTTAAAACAATAACGTATCTGTTAGCACGTTCGTAGATAATATTGGTTGCGATACAAATGAAAAGCCGTGTCTAAGATTATTTAGATGCGGCTTTTTTTGTGTACAATGGATTTTTAAAAAATAACAAGGGCTCACTTAAGTTTATGGTAAAAAAATATTTTATTTGGGGTGGGTGGTTAATCGCATTAGCTCTAATTATTTTGTTAGTTAAGTGGTTTTTCGTGCTGGAAGAGCATGCTCGAGCTAGGCCTCCTGCGACGGTTTCTAGTAGTGCAGATAATGCAAATGTTGAAAAGCCGTGTACAGATGATCATGTTGAATGGCGTGGCGCTCAGGAAATTGAGGGTGTTTCTATATTGGCGTCGCCAGTTTGTGAGCCTGATAATCCGTTCACTATTGCAGCGGCAACTAAGGGAACAAATAATGTGTCAATGTCAACGCTTATGCAAAGTCATTTGGCGCAAGATTCTATTGTGATGGGTGAAGATTTGGATGACGACGGTGATCCTGATGTTATTCATATTAAGTTAGAAGTTGTTGAGCTTAACGGATTTAGTCCAGATGGGGATTATTTGATGAATACGTATAATATTGCTCCTGGATTACAGCCTTCTTTGTGGGTCTATGCACCTAAAATGCAAGGGATGGCCGTAAAAAACTTCAATTCACGTGTTGCTCATCCATTGCTAAGAGCGCCTTCTCCTGTTATTCGTGTTGAACAGGGGGATAAAGTATATATAACGCTAGAAAATACGCATTACTTCCCGCATACAATTCATTTGCACGGGGTGGACCACCCATGGTTAAACTCAGAAGGTCAAGACAATGATGGTATGGAGGAACATGCAATTTTTCCAGGCAAACAACATACCTATGAAATTCAGCCACGACATGCTGGTACGATGCTTTATCACTGTCATGTCCAAACTGCTCAACACTTCATGATGGGGTTGAATGGTATGTTTATTGTGGAAGAAAATCGGCCAAACAATTGGGTGCAAACCTTAAACATTGGTGCAGGCCAGGTGCGGCATCCTTCTGTTTCGGTTAAAAAACAATATGATCAAGAATACGATCTTCATTATCAATCTCTCGATAAGCAGCTGACAAAAATTCCACAAGAAGCTAACGATCCTCGCTTAATAAGTCAGAAGATGAGTCGTGAGTATAATATGTCAACTTCAACGGAAAATTACTTTCTATTGAATGGGCATTCATTTCCTTACACATTAAGAGATGCAATGATTGTAGCGGGTGAAAATGAAAATATAAAATTACATATCGCAAATCTGCAACGAACACCCATTGCTGTGCATTTTCATGGGCATAAGGCAACAATTATGGCCTATGATGGTGTTGATGCTCAGCAAGGCTCTCAGATAACACGAGATGTCTTTGATGTTGCGCCTGCACAGCGACTTGATCTTTCTCTTAAGACACAAAATGATGGGTTAAATAGTTATGGCGCAGGGCTTTGGATGTTTCATGATCATGTACCAACAGGGACAACCACCGATGGGATGGAGCCGGGAGGAAACATGGCAATTGTAGCGTATAAAAAATTATTGGATGAACAAGGGATGCCCACCATGCATGAGGGTATGTTCAATGATGTTTTCAATAAAGAGTATTACGCAAAAAAACGTCCAATTTGGTCAGTTGGTGATTTTGCCTTCCTGTTAGGGGATGCTGGCTTGGTAGTTCCTGAAAATGGGGAGTTAATCGCATTCTTCATTGTGTTTGGATTATTGCTGGGAATAATTGGACTGCTGATGTGGCTTTATGTGAAGAAAGATTATGAAAATTAGAAGATTAAAAGACTTATTTAAAGTAATTTCTATTATATTTCTCTTGGTGTTGAATGTAGCGCAAGTAAGTTTTGCAATGATGTCCATGGATGAAAAGGGAATGGTCATGAACGCGAATAATAATAACTTACCTAAAGACTGTCCGAAAATTTCAGAAGAAGTTAATTTGAGTATCCATGCAGGGAGGAAATACGCAGCGAAATTTAATGGAAAAATGTTTGCCTTTGACCAGCAAGAGTGGAATGTGGCGCCATGTGCAAAAATCAATATTACATTTATAAATGAAGATCAAATCAGGCATCAGTTAATGATTCATGGTTTGCCTGGTTATTTATATCCAGAAGGTATGTTGCATTTGGAGCTTTACGGTGAGGGTGAACTTCGCGCGTCAGTTATATTGCCTAGCCAAAAAAAGACGTATCTTGTGCATTGTGAATTGGCACAACATGCAGAGAAGGGTATGAAGGCGCAATTGAAAGTGGGTGGTGGTGATGGGGATTTGCCAAGTATTCCCGCACTCAGTGCGCCTGTAAAAGTAGATGTTTACAAATTAGATTGGCAGGCGGTAATGTGGGGCGGAGTGCTGATTTTACTGGTTTCAGTGCTTGCTTTTTATAGTGGTCGAGTTTTGTTTTTGTATTATTTGAAAAAGGAATTGATATCAATCAAACAAATAAAAGTGGACAAAATGCATTGCATTTGGCTTCCGAAAGAGGTCATAAAGAAATAATTCAATTATTGATA
>CAJBJW010000176.1 GCA_903953455.1 uncultured Pseudomonadota bacterium
GAGTTCTGTTATCGCTTTAATCGGCGTTTTGTTCTTGAGGATATGTTGCCTCGCCTGTGTTATGTTGCACTGAAAACTCTCCCAATGCCTATGGGGTTGCTTAGGATGGCTGAGGTTTATGGGTAATCAGGTAATTTATTAACGAGCAAGTGATTCCGATAACCATTTCTAATGTGTTGATAGGGGTTAATGTTCTATGTTCATTAATATTGAAACTGTTACAATGAACACCTAATTCAAGTTTATGGATCTTAAGATAGAATCCCTTTCATTGAAAATCGGTTTGTTTGGCTTCAATTGATCAAGAAAAATAGTTAGGTTTAAATCTATGAAAGCGATAAGTTTCGACTTCTGGGGAACGTTGTGTCTTAGTAATCCTCAGTTTAGGGAGAATCAATTTAAATTATTATGTCAATTTGATAATTCAATCTCTGTAGATTATTGGCTTACTCAAAAAACGTATTATAAAAAATTAGCTGATGATGAAGCTCAAACCAGGGGAGGTCATATAGATAGATTGGAATTAAATAAACTCATTTTTCCTAACTGGCATACAAAAGACATAGAAGAATTCATGTTACTTTCAGATGATATCTTCGTTAAATACCCTCCTTTTAATCATTTACCCCCCTCATTTATAGAAACTGCAAGACAAGCAGGATATACCATTTATGTTTCTTCAAATACGGTTTTTACAAGTGGCGCTGCTTTAAGTCGAGTCATTTTCGATAAATTCGCTATTCCAAAAAGTCACTGCAAATTTTCAGATGAAATTGGAAAAGCAAAAATCGATGCTTCAATGTTTGACTTTGAGATAAAACCCAGATTCCATATTGGTGATAATCCTAAGACAGATGGTGCTAGTGAGCGATATGGCATAACGTTTTTGGATGTTACCAAACTTTCTTTACCTCAACTAATCAACAGCATTACCCATGATTAGTGTTTCTCGTTTTTCAATACATACATTCACGGATACGGATAACTTAACTTTTTCTGCAATTGAATACAGCAAATTCAAGCATGGAAGTCAAAAGTTTGCTCAAAAACTGGGAAGAGAATTGGCTTGCGGTTTTATGGAATCGGTAGAGTTTAAAAATTTTTATCAAAATATATCGAATAATCAGATTGTTATCTGCTCAGCACCATGGAAAAATATTCCTGTTGCATCAACTTCGCTTAAAGATTTTTTTATTAGTGAGTTTAATCCCGTATGGAGCATAGATAATCAGGCAGTAGAGGATTTAAAAGTGCATAGAGCACATAGCTATAATGAAGATTATGGCGCTATGTCCAAAGAGCAAAGGGAACAGGTTATTACGTCTGATGATTTTTCAATAGACAAAACATTTATCAAAGGAAAAGTACTATTTTTTATCGACGATATAATTATTACAGGGGCTCATGAAAGAAGAATACAATCTTTGCTGGAAACAGTTGGATTTGAAGGATGGGTTCTATTTTTATATTATGCCGAGTATCGAGGTGAAAATAATCCAGCTA
>CAJBJW010000177.1 GCA_903953455.1 uncultured Pseudomonadota bacterium
CCAGCAAGTACAGCTGAAATGGCTATAAATTCCGCATTTGATTGCTTGGCAATTAAGCGGGCTAGGGTTGTTTTGCCTGTGCCCGATGCTCCCCAAAAAATCATTGAGTGCAAATTGCCCGACGTCAACGCACTATAAAGCGGTTTGCCTGCTGATAAAATATGCGCTTGCCCGCTATAATTTGCTAAATCACTTGGCCGCATTCGCTCGGCAAGCGGCTGAAATGCGTTCATTTTGCGGTTTTACTCAATTCAAGTAAATACGCGCCATAAGCTGTTTTTGATAGTGCAGCCGCACTTTTTTGCAAATCTTCAACACTGAGCCAACCATTATGGAATGCAATTTCCTCTAAACAGGCGACTTTTAAACCTTGACGATGTTCAATGGTTTGCACAAATTGACCCGCTTCAAGCAAACTGTCATGCGTACCTGTATCTAGCCACGCAAAGCCACGGCCAAAAATTTCAACATTCAACTCACCCGCATTTAAATAGGTTTGATTCACTTCGGTAATTTCAAGTTCACCACGCGCGGAGGGTTTTATATTTTTAGCAATTTCTACGACGCGATTATCGTAAAAATACAGTCCTGTGACGGCAAAATGGGATTTGGGTTTGGCGGGTTTTTCTTCAATGGAAATAGCTTTATTATTTTCATCGAACGCCACGACGCCAAATCGCTCAGCATCTTTCACTTGATAACCAAAAACTGTTGCGCCTTGTTTGCACGCTAACGCTTGTTTTAAACTGCCCGAAAAACCTTGGCCAAAGAAAATATTGTCACCTAAAACAAGGCACGTATGGCTATCACCAATGAATTCTTCACCAATTAAAAATGCTTGGGCTAAACCTTCGGGTTTGGGTTGCACGGCGTATTGAATGTTAATTCCAAATTCAGTGCCATCACCAAGCAAGTTTTTAAAATTTTGTTGGTCTTCAGGTGTGGTAATAATCAGAATATCTTGAATGCCGGCTAGCATGAGTACCGATAAAGGATAATAAATCATCGGTTTATCATAAACAGGCAAAAGCTGTTTTGATACGGCTTTCGTAATGGGGTGAAGACGCGTACCTGCACCACCAGCTAAAATGATGCCTTTCCATGTTATTGTTTCGCTCATTTTTTTCTCTTTAAGATTATTGTTTAAATGCGATTACTGCGTATTGTTGAGTTGAATTTTGGTTATATTGACCTGCCAGACGGCAAGAAGTAGTGCAAGAATCATGGGGCCTAAAAATAAGCCTATGGCACCAAAAGCTGTCAAGCCTCCAAATACACCAAATAAAACCACTAAAAAAGGGACTCGACTCGCGCCACAAATAATAAGCGGCCGAATTACATTATCCACCGTACTGACCACTAGAAATCCCCATGCAAGTAGTCCAAGGCCTGCCCAAATGTTTTCGTTTGCAAGCAATAATAATCCGGTAGGAATCCAAACTAAAGTGGCGCCCATGGGAATAAGCGCCATTAAAGCAGTAAATGCACCCAGTAATAGCGGCGCACTCACGCCAGCTAATGCGTAGCCAATACCTGCTATAATGCCTTGACCCAATGCCGCTAATACCAATCCATAACAGACAGCGCGTGTGGTATGGCCAAGCGTTTTTAAATAAATTCCTTGCTCGTCATCAAAAAAGTAACCAATAGCCATTTGTAATTGGATCAGCCATGTTTTGCCATCGCGGAAACAAAAAAATACCGTAATTAACACAAAACA
>CAJBJW010000178.1 GCA_903953455.1 uncultured Pseudomonadota bacterium
AGCAACTAAATTAGGATCGATAGCTGTCATATCTATACCTCCAAAATCAACTAGATATGAGTTGCCTTGAATTGCATTTCCTGGAGTGGTTGCAGCAGCAGTTGCTTTTAGGTTAGCTAAATCTTGCGCAACAGCATCATTGTAATTTTGTGTCGCTGTTTCTGCTGCTGCTTTCGCTGCGTCGGCATCAGTTTGAGCTGCTGTTAAATTATCAGTGGCTGCTTGTAGTGCAACGCCTGAAAGTGCTAACGTATTTTTCGCGTCATTGATAATGTTTTCTAAAGCAGGTACTTTTGCTTCAGCTTCAGCTAACTGCGTTGTGTACATATCAAACGCTTTTTGTGCGTCAGCAAGTTTTGCTGTTAACGTTACAACCATATCTTTTTTTGTATTTGATGCAGTCGTTGCAAGCCAAGCTGTTGATTTGAGCAAATCTGTGACTTGTGGCGTTGCTGTTACTTTTGTCAAATTACCATTGTCATCAAAATACACTTTTGTAGGTGAATCTGTAATGATGCCGTCAGGCATGACTTGTGTCCCTGAGGCTGGAGTAGGGGGGGTGCTAAATTTGTTTGCTTGTGTGCCTGGTTGAATGCTTCTGCCGTCAACAAATGTGAACATATTCCATTCGTTAGGTACACTAGTTCTGCATAAATACGTTGATACGATATGTGAGTTACCCATTGCATCATAAGTCGTTACAGACGTTGTGCTTGTGTATGTTTTAGGGTCTGGAACGTATGGGTGAGTGCCGGGAGTTGTAAATGCAAAAGGCGTTACTGCAGCGGGTGATTTGCTATTTAAATTTAGTGTCATATCCACTTTAGTGGTTGCACTTGGTGGACCTTGGTCAGCTTTAACATTTAACGCTAACTTTACGCCGTCTACAAAGCCATCATCTACAACGGTGCTTACGGGTTTATAAACAAGCAATGATTTACCACTGTCATTAACAACGTAGCCATCTTTATCAATATGAAATGCACCGTTTCTCGTAAATAATTTTGCTTCGATTGGATCAGAAGCGGTTTCAGGCGATTTAGGGGTTTCTCCTAGTGCAAAAAATCCTTCGCCGCTAACCGCTAAGTCGAGTGAGTTAGCCGTGCTTTCAAGGTTGCCTTGCTTGAATTGTTGTGCAATATTTGACACGTTTGTACCAGCACCAGCACCAACGCCTGCCATTACTTCACCAAATTGAGCGCGAGACTGCTTAAAGCCTACAGTTTGTGAGTTGGCGATATTGTTACCAGTTACTGCGAGTGTTGTTGATGCGGATTTTAATCCGCTTAATGCTGTTGAAAAACCCATAGTCATTCACCTAAAGTTATATTTAAAGAATTTGTTTGATTTTCGCAAAATCTACGCTGTTATCGCCAGCGAGATTCACTTTTAAACCGCTTGAGTTGCTCGCCATATTGACACTTTCAACGCGTGAGTTGATATCAGTTGGCACAGCTGTATTTTTTCCATCCACTATCGCTGAGGCTTGAATTTTATAAATGCCCGGACTTGCTAAAGTGCCAGCAGAATTCGTGCCATCCCATGAAAAAGGAATTGCGCCAGAGCCTTGATTGCCTAAGTTAATAGTTTGTACTAGCTCACCCGTTGTTGAGTTAGTGATAGCAATTCTTAAATCTGGCGTACTACTTGTAAGATTTGCATTGCCGCTAATCTCGCCGCCAGCTGGAAGTACACCTTGTGTTGATGGAACACTTACATAACGCCCAATTAAGCCGGTTGCTTGCAGTGCCTGATCGGAATTAATTGACGTGGCAAAATTTGCAAAAGATTGTTGCAAGTCTTGAATACCTGAAACAGTACCAAAT
>CAJBJW010000179.1 GCA_903953455.1 uncultured Pseudomonadota bacterium
ACCTACTGATTACGAATCAGTTGCTCTACCAACTGAGCTACATCGGCTAAGTGATGGAGGCTGCGAGCGGAGTCGAACCGCTCTAGATGGCTTTGCAGGCCACTGCATAACCGCTTTGCTACGCAGCCAATATGAAGATAAACAAAAAAGCCGCGAAGATCGCGGCTTAAAATTTGGAGCGGGAAACGAGATTCGAACTCGCGACCCCAACCTTGGCAAGGTTGTGCTCTACCACTGAGCTATTCCCGCGTTTCAATATTTGAAACTATTTGCATAGTATAAATATACTTAATTAGGGTGTCAATCTTTTTTTTAAAAACTACAGATTAATACCTAATACCCAACCAATCGTCCCAGTGCAACTACCTTCATCAATTTGCACTTTTGCATAAACAATAGGACCTGCCTCTTGTTTATCTAATACGGTCACATTAGTACCAACAGGGAATTTACGGCATTCTTCTGTTTTATTTTCATCGTCATCAAAAGCTGACATCGCGCCTGGCTGAGAAACCAAACGGATAGTTAACACTTCATTGCCTTCTGCAACTGCATTAGGGCTTTTTAACGAATATTTTTGGCCTGCTGCCAAACTTTTAGTATCCGCTTTTTTCAATACTTCATCACCGCCACCAAATCCAAACATAACTAAAGCTAAAAGCAACACACCAACACCACCTACAATGCCATAGAACGCATTTGTATTTGACTCTTTAAGTGCCATTAATGATGCCAACATACCCGCTGGTGCTTCTTCATGACTAGGTTGAGTTGCGTGAGCTTCAGCTGCTTGAACGGGTTCAACGTGAGCAGTTTCTTGCGAAGCTTCAACAGACTCGGTAACGACTGGATTTACATTTTCTTCACTCATTTGTATGTCCTCACTGTATTTTTTTTAAGTTGTTATTATTGTAAAGCTCACCGCTCCCTTAAATTTGAGCGTAACACTATTTTACTGTGTTAGCCTTTTCGCGTCATCATTCCCTTTGATGGATTATAACCAACAATGGCCGCCGCCATAAACACGAAAAATGCGATAGCTGTGTATATAAACGCAAATGAATTAAATTGCCCATATAATGCAAAACGAATTAACTCAACGGCTTGTGAAAATGGATTGTACTGCGCTAATTCATAGAGAAACGCATTGGATTCTTTTATTTTCCACAACGGATAAAGCGCCGTTGACATAAAAAATAGCGGAAAAATCACAAAATTCATCACACCTGCAAAGTTTTCAAGTTGCTTAATAAATGACGACAACAATAAGCCTAATGCGCCCAACATCAATCCTGACAGAATCAGTGGGAATATTATCCACATATAACCCTCAATTGGTGCTCTGATATCATACCCCCAAGCTATGATTAAGAAAACATACACCTGCAAAATAGATACACCTGTCCCCGCTAATAATTTACTCAAAAGCAAAAACCAACGCGGCAACGGACTGACAAGCAAGATACGCATACTGCCCATTTCGCGGTCATAAACCATCGAAAGAGAGCTTTGCATGCCGTTAAAAAGCTGAATCATGCCAATTAATCCCGGTGTAATGTAGACCTCATATAAAATGTAGGTTTCATAAGGTGGTGTAATCGCTAAACCGAGTGCTGCACGAAAACCTGCAGCAAAGACAAATAACCACACCAAAGGACGCACTAATGCCGAAATAAACCGCTCTCGTTGCGTCACAAAACGGCTCAACTCACGCACCACAATCCCCATCATCGCCCGCCAATAATGCACCATGTTATTTCTCCCCAATAGATACTAATTTCAATCCCGAAGGCAGTGCTTCACCAAAAATTTGTTTTTCGTCTTTTTCGCTGAGTTCTTTGACCTGCTCCACCATATCAATCCATGAAAGAGGCGCTTTACTCAGTTTTAACTTTTCAACAACACGAATGCGCATTTCGTCACTGATATCACGCGCACGATCACCACTCATACGCGCAATTAAGGTCGCAGAAAAACCAATTTGCGGCGTTTTTTTCCAATCTTCACTGAGTAATTGCTCAAGCCATAATTCGACTGTTTGCGCAGGCACAACATTGTGACTACTGCCATGAAAAGGAATTCGCGCCCCAATGCGCCCGAGCGCCCACCACGTTTGAAGAGATTCGCTCGATTTTTCAAGGCGTTTAAGTAGCCATTCACCTAATTGAATTTTCTTTTGCAACGGCAAACGCTCAAGCACGGCGGCTAAGCGAATAATATCGTCATAACTGCGCGATTTAATTTGTTTTGCCACGCCCACTTGCCTTGCTGCACTCGGGTCAATATATTTGGTAATGTCGGCAAAAATGGTTTCTTGCGCTGCAGGTGACAGTCCACCCGCAATACGTCGCCAAAGTGTCCACCACTCCGCCCATGATGCCGTTTCGTTGACAAATTGAATACCGTGCGGATATATTTTCCAAATTTGCTCAACACGCCAATCATCAAGCGGATAACCAAATCCCGGACGCAAACAATATCCCATTAAATTTAACCAAATTTTTTCGTGTGACTCACTGCGCCGACGGTATTTATCGCCTTCTAATAACGTGGTAAATAAGGTTCGAAGCAACGGCGAGTTCCATTCACTTCGCGCCATTCCGGTCATTTTTTCAAGCTCAGAGCGAAGATTTTTCACGGCTTTAGGATCAACTTGTTTTGATTTTGCGCCAAAAATATCGCTTATTTTTTCGCATAACGCGGGCAAATTGGCGGGCAACCCTTCTTGAGTTGATACGCCACTATTCTGCGCTCCACGACGTAGTTGAAATTCAACGTCCCACCGATTTTTGCGATTATTAACATCAACGCATTGAATTTTGAGCGTGCCGACTTCTGTTTGCATAACAGCCAGCTCAACAACCACTTCATTGCTCGAATCACTACTAAAGGCAACCGCTAAAGGCGGCAAAGAATGAAAATCATCCGTAATCTCCGTAATATCGCCGGATTTATAGACAGTATCACCAATTGTTGAGGCTAAATGAAAACGCACCGGCATCCCAAGACGCAATGCAAAACGGTGATTTTTTAAAATAATTTCATCCTCTTCCTCACTTCCTCTTGGCAAAATACAAATACCTTGTTGGATCTCTGTATTTTCAGCGGTTTCAATCAGCAAGAAATAACTACGCGCCGCCCCTCCGCCAATTTTTAATTTTTTCTCACGTCGCGCCACCGCATAACTGACCGCACCAAACGCAACCGCCAATTCTGGATGTTGATTTTCAAGTAAAATGGGGGGTACGTCACGCCATGAAGCAAGTAAATCTATTGCGCGTTGTGTGATAGGTTGACTGCGAAATACGCCGCCATTAAGAAGCAGCGCATCGGGCACAAATGCACCTTGCATCTGATCTTTACTACCTAATGCTTTTGCGGACGCAT
>CAJBJW010000180.1 GCA_903953455.1 uncultured Pseudomonadota bacterium
CTAGGACACCGCCCTTTCACGGCGGTAACAGGGGTTCGAACCCCCTTGGGGACGCCATATATCAACTCTCACAATTTCACGTCTAAATTCAATTTAATTATTTAGTTTTATGATACAAATCAGTTTTTAGTTTAACTGTTTATTTAAAATCTCTCTTCCCTATAACTTCCATCAAAACATAAAAAAACGCCATGTTTTTTTAACATAGCGCTTCATTATTTTTCTTAAAGTGCGAGTTCTATAGTGTTTAAAACTCTTCCCAATCATCCCCTACTAAGGAAATAGCTTCTTTGTCGCTCACTTTCGCCACAGACGCTTTCGGCATAATTGCACTTGACTTAACTGGAACCGACTTCGATCTACTAGGACTTTTAGACACTAAATAACTTGCATTATTCGTGTTACCTGTTTTGAAATAAGCTAGTTGCGTCGCTAGATTTTTTGCTTGTTCCTCAAGTGATTCTGAAGAGGCTGCAATTTGCTCAACAAGTGCCGCATTTTGCTGCGTCACATCATCCATCGAACTAATTGCCTGACCTGCTTGAGATATACCGGTACTTTGCTCAATAGAAGCACTGGTAATATCAGCAATAATATTCGCCATCTCTTGAATTGCAATCACAATATCTTCCATTGTCTGACCGGCATCAGCGACTTGCTTACTTCCGCCTGATACACGCTCAACGGAATCACCAATAAGACGCTTAATTTCCCCTGCTGCGTTCGCCGCGCGTTGCGCCAAATTACGTACCTCAATTGCCACCACCGCAAAACCTTTACCCTGCTCACCTGCACGAGCCGCTTCCACTGCCGCGTTAAGTGCCAAAATATTAGTCTGAAAGGCAATATCATCAATGACAGAAATGATATCCACAATTCGCAATGATGATTGATTAATATTCGCCATCGTACTAACAACCTCTTCCACCACCAAAACGCCTTTATTGGCAATTTCTGTGGCACCAGACGCTAAACTATTAGCCTGTTTTGCATTATCACTGTTGTGTTGTACTGTTGAGGTCAATTCCTGCATACTTGATGCTGTTTCCTCTAAACTGGCCGCCTGCTCTTCTGTTCGATGTGCAAGATCATTGTTGCCCGCAGCAATTTCAGTCGATGCGGATGAAATAATGACGGTGATTTCTTGAATTTCGGACATTAAATTTTTGAGATTTTCAGTGGTGGTATTCACGCCCTCTTTCACTTTCCCAAACACACCGGGATAATTATTATCAATGGTTTGCGTCAAATCGCCTTGCGCCAAGGCATTCGCTACACGCAACACATCTTTAAGTCCACTATCCGTCACATTTGATAAGCGATTTAATGACTCCGCAATCGTTTTGGTATATCCCACTTTATCGTTCAAATTCATTTTATAACTAAATTCACCACGATTAGCTGCCGCATCCACCATACTTTGAATTTCATTCACTATTTTAGCGAGTGCATCCACTGTCGTATTCACACCATTTGCTGTTAATTCAAATAGACCACTGTAATTTTTTGTGATTTTTTGATTGAGATCACCTTTTGAAAGCGCATCTGCAACGCGAATAACATCATGCAAACCTGTATCGGTAATTTCTGACAGTCGATTAAGTGAATTTGAAATGTCTTTTGCATACCCTTTTTTATCTGATGTATCAATTTTATGGCTAAAATCCCCTTTCACTGCAGCAGAAACAATTTTTTCAATGTCTTTTACCAAAGCGTTTAATTTGTCTTGCATCATCTGCATTGCATGCAATAACACACTAATTTCATCATTGGATTCAATAACAATTCGCGAATTCAAATCGCCATCTGCAATGGCTACAGCTATTTTTTGCGCGTCATTGACTGAGCGTGTGATACTTTGAATAATAGCGCGACCGACAAAGAAACTCGATATTAAACCCAGTAAGGACGTAATAATTGACGCAATTAAAATCACTCGATAAAGCGCTTGAGCAGCGTCATATTCTTGTTTTGCCACAACAATTTGAATATCGATAAGCTCTGAAAATTTACCGCTGATTGGGTCAATGGCTGGATAGAGTTCATTAATCGAAAAATCAGCAACCGCCTCTTGATTTTTTTGTTGCAAAATAGTTTGTAATTTATCAATTTTGATTTTAGTTGAATCAAATAATGGCTTAATTTCAGCAACTAATTTTTCTTCGTCTGCCACTAATACCGTGGCTAAATACGCTGCCCACTTGTTATCAATCATCATTTCGGCGTCTTCCACGTTTTTAATTGCGCCATCCCATGAAATATTGCCATTTCTCACTTTATGCGTCGTATCAACGATATTGACCGCATACATATCTGCAATAATTTTTAAATCCTTAAGTGGAACAAGTCGATCAACATAAACAGTTTGCAATCTGTCATTACTATATTGAATGCCAAATAAACCAAGCCCACTCAAGGCAACAGCCAAAAACGACATGGCGCTAATAATTAAAATTAATCGTGAGCGAATAGAAAGATTGCTTAACATAATGGGTCAAAGTCCATAAATCGAAAAAAATAAGTAAAAAGTCATAGCGTTTTTTACTTTAAATGTAATTACGCATTATATCGACATTAATTTAGAATTTATAAATACGAATGAATAAAATAAAGTTTTATATAAAGAATGCGATAACATATTAAAAATTCAGCTCTCCAACTATAATTATAAGGCATTATTTATGTGGTCTTTTTTCAAACAAATAAATGTTCCATTCGTGGCAATTTTGACTACCTTTCTGTTTGCACCTGCGCTCGTTCAAGCTCAATCAGAACCTTCAATTAAAAGCGCTGGCGCTGATTTAGCGAATTTTCCAAATAGCGCATTTACGTTACCGCAAGGTCAAGCCTATGTTGAGGTATCGCCGGTCAATTACAGTGGCTCAAATGCGAGTTCACCCTCACAATATAGCGCAGGGTATTTACTGCGGTATGGTTTATTTGATGATTTAGAACTGCGTTTAATGTCAAGCGGCATAACCGTCATAGACGACGCGCAAAAAACATCGGGAATGGCCGCCCAAACCTTTGATTTCAAATGGCATCTCGTCGATGCAAATGAGGAATCCAATTTACCTGCGGTAGGACTTGAATTTGCACTGCAAACTAATTTAGCCAGTCGCGCTTTTCAAGGTGGAACCAATCCATCACTCAGTTTAAATTTTGATCAACGACTACCGTATGAAATTGATTTTGAATATAATCTGGGTTTTGTATCACAACAAACAGAATTGGGACAATCTCAATATCAGTTAGCACTCTCATGGGCATTTCAGCGAGAAATTATTTCCGATGTCGCCGTATTTGTAAACGGGTACACCAATACTGCAAACGGCTTAACCACATCAGCCATTGGCGGTGGCGCTCAATGGATACCTATTGAACGATTAGCCTTATTTGCTAATGTAAGCGGTGGCGTGACGAAAACGACTCCCTCTATTTATAGCTTGATTGGGTTTGCAGTCGCATTTTAATAAAAACATTAACTTAATGGATAGACAAAAACCGCTTTTAAAACGCTATGAAAATGCTGTTTTAGAAAATGAATTGACGTTTGATAGCAACCAACACGAAGCCATCCATCATTTACAGCGTTTACTGGATGAATTGCACGCTTATGGCGTTAAACTCGCAAGGATTAAACGCTGGCAATGGAAATCACCAACAGTCAGTCCTTGGCAAGGACTGTATTTGTTTGGTGGCGTAGGACGTGGAAAGTCCATGCTTATGACGTGGTTTTATGATGGTTGTCATCTCGCCCAAAAACGGCGCGTCCATTTTCACGTTTTCATGCAAGAAGTACATGCTTTTATTCATGATTATCCGCGACAAAATGCCCTTCCCGCACTGGCTAAAACAGTCCGTAAAAAAACACAATTGCTCTGTTTTGATGAGTTCTACATTAGCGATATTGCAGATGCAATGCTACTAAGTGGTTTATTTACAGCACTTTTCGCAGAAGGTGTTATCGTTGTTATCACGTCAAATTACCATCCAGACACCTTATACCCAAATGGATTGCAGCGAAATTCTGTGTTGCCTTTTATTTCGCTTTTACACGAAAAAACCGCCTTAATTGAACTTTCAGGTAAACAAGATTACCGTTTAACTAAAGCGAAACATCAAATTACACGTTATTTCTTTCCGCTAACCCCCCAAACTGAAAAAGCGATTGTAAACAGTACCCCTTTGCTTGCGACATGTGTCACTTTCACCTTTGCGCAATTATGTAGTGAACCTAAAGGAGCAAAAGACTATTTAGCCCTAGTACAAAATATATCTCATCTAGTTTTAACGCATATTCCGCAATTGTCACAAGATAAAAATAACGAAACACGACGTTTTATTACTTTAATAGATGTGCTTTATGAATATAATGTGGTATTACTTTGCAGTGCACAAGTGGCTATTGAAGAACTTTATTTTGAAGACGACATTCAGCTCAACTTTCAACGTACGCGCTCACGCTTAATTGAAATGCAATCCGCAGACTATCCCCATTCACTTTAGACATAAGGCAGTACCATGACATCACGTTTTAAAAAAATCGTCATTATTTTATGCTTAACAACGCCAACTTTAGCGTTGGCAGAGGATTTAACCCAAATTTTAAATTTCGCCACCAAACAATTGGCTGTTTTAGATAATAATAAGCAATTATTAAATAATCCAGATGAACTGATTTCGAAAGGAAAAATGTTGCACGCAAACGAACTCACCGATTTATTGGTACAGCGTGTGGGCGTAACGCCTGCGCAAGCAATGGGTGGGACTGGCGCATTACTTCAAGTGGCTAAAACACGTATGGCGCCACAAGCCTTTGAAAAAGTATCGCAAAACCTTCCAGATGTTCCCCTGCTCTTATCATCTGTCCCCGCATTGCAATCACAATCTGGACTTGGAGCGCTTGGAGGTTTAGGTGGCGGCCTTGGTGGTATTGCTGGAAAATTAGCGGGCGCTTCGGGTGGATCACTAGGAAGCGTTTATACAGCCGTCTCAACCTTTCAACAATTAGGCATGAATGCAGACACCATGCAACGTTTTGTGCCTGTTGTTTTTGATTATGTGAAAAGTGCAGGACATTAAACGCTACTTCGCAATCATGCCGTTTGTAATATAAATTTCCTCATAATTAAACACAACCGTCGCATCAGGCAAAATAAGATTTTCATCTTTGCCATGATAATCAAGACGAAACAGTAAATCTTTGATCAAATTTAATCGCGCAACTTTTTTATCGTTTGCACAAACCACCGTCCATGGCGCACTAAGATGGTGTGTGCGTGCAAACATACTATTTCTCGCCGTACTGTAATCATCCCAATACGCCTGCGCCTCTTTATCAATAGGGCTGATTTTCCATTGTTTAAGCGGATCATTTTCACGTGATTTTAACCGCTTTGCTTGTTCATGTTTATCAATATCCAAATAATATTTGAATAGTTTAATCCCTGATTTAACCAGCATTTGCTCATAACTTGGCACTGTATCTAAAAATTCATGATACTGCGCTTTTGAACAGAATTTCATTACACGCTCAACGCCTGCGCGGTTATACCAACTACGATTAAA
>CAJBJW010000181.1 GCA_903953455.1 uncultured Pseudomonadota bacterium
CCCTTCGCTTGCCAGCGCAACCACATCAATGTGCGCATGATCATAAATACGCTGCCCAATGGGAACGCTGTATCCAGTGCGTTTAATTAAAATAGCGCCCGTTGGGCAAATATGCGCAGCACAATCATTCACGTCTAACGCAGAATCTTTGAGCAAACCACTTTGCGAATTCACAATCAGTCGTTTATCAATGCCACGTCCGCTAATGGCAAACACGTTTTTGCCATCCACGTGTTCACTCGCCCGCACGCATAATGTGCAGAAAATACAGCGATTGTGATCAATCATCACATCCGGGTGCGACGCGTCCACTTCACGATTTTCAAAAAAATGCGGGAAATGGTTATCGGTCATGTTCAAATGATATGCCACGGCTTGCAGTTGGCAATTTCCCGTTTTTTCACATGACGGACAAAAATGATTCCCTTCAACAAATAGCATTTGCGTGATTTTTTCACGATCCTCATTGAGTTCTTTACTGACATTGATCACGTTTTGACCTTCTGTCGCAGGGAAAGTACACGCTGAGCAATTTCGTCCATTGACTTTCACCGTGCATAATTTACAGCTACCATGCGGCGTAAACTGTGGATGATGGCATAAATGCGCTATATACACGCCTGCAGCACTTGCGGCTTGCATAATCGTTTGCCCTTCTTCATATGGAATTGTTTTTCCGTCAATCACAAACGTTTTGGTCATACTTCATTCTCCACTTGGGCTAAATGCGCAGCGGCATCATCACGATTTGCCATGCGTCTTGCGGTTTCAAGTGATTTATCCAAATCAAATCCGGGTTCATAGCTAATCTTTTTGAGCATTGCTTGATAAATTTCAGGGTAACGCTCAAGTGTGGATAAAACAGGATTTGCCGCCGTTTGACCCAAGCCGCAATGACTGTAGTTTTTAATCACTTGACACAATTCTTCAAGCGCGACAATATCGCCCGCGCTACCATGACCCTCTACAATTTTATCGACTTGTTTTTTGAGCAACGAGGTGCCAACGCGGCAAGGTGTGCAAAATCCACAACTCTCATGTGCAAAGAAATGACTGAAATTATGAACCACATCCAAAATGGAGCGCGTATGATTAAAAATGATAAATGAGCCGCCCGTCGCTAAATCTTCAAAGGCAATTTTTCGCTCAAATTCTTCATTGGAAATAAACACGCCTGAAGGACCACCCACTTGCACACCCAGCACATCACTCGCGCCACAATCGTCTAAAATCGTTTTGACTGACGTTCCAAATGCATATTCATAAATACCGCGTGTTTTACAATCCCCGCTGATACTTAAAATTTTTGTCCCTTTCGATTTCGCGGTTCCTTTATCTGCAAACCAAGCCCCACCATGTACAGCAATATTGGCTGCTGCAACATAGGTTTCGACATTATTGACGACAGTGGGTTTTCCTAAATACCCTTGCGTAACGGGGTAAGGCGGGCGATTACGCGGAATACCTGATTTACCTTCAAGTGATTCAATTAAAGCCGATTCTTCACCACAAATATACGCACCTGCACCTAGACAAATTTCGATATCAAAATCAAAATCTTTTTGCAAAATATGGCATCCAAGTAAATTAGACACCCGACGCGCTTCTAAAACAGCTTCAAGTTTATCGAGCAGATGTACATATTCTCCACGCAAATAAAGAAACCCTTGCGTTGCACCCACAATCGCGGCGGCAACAGTCATCCCTTCAAATACGCTATCTGCATAAGAATTGAGTAGCACACGGTCTTTAAATGTCCCAGGCTCGCCCTCGTCTGCGTTGCAAATAATATAGCGTTGAGTCGCATTTTCTTCGCGACAAAACTTCCATTTCCACGCGGTGGTGTATCCTGCCCCACCTCGCCCGCGCAAGCCTGAAAATTCAATTTCAGCTAATGTTTCACTCAGTCCACGCATCAACGTGGAAGCAATCGCTTGCCCATGCAATGGTTTTTGATTCAGCAATAAATCAGGCTTTACAATATTGTCATCCACACGAAACAAATCGGCGTCCCACAGTGCAAGAGGAACTTCACGATTCACATAATCGACAATTTGATCAATTCGCGGCTTTGTTAAATGCGTCAGCACATAGCCATTCACAAGACCTGCTGGGCCTTGATCGCACATTCCTGTACATGACGTATTATTTAAACTTACTAGACCATCGGCACGCACACAGCCTATGTCGACATTTAACTTTTGCGCAAAATACGACATTAACGCCGATTTACCAAGCATCAAATCCGTAATTGAATCACTGATTAAAATGGTGTATTTACCGCTGGATTGCGTGTGAAAAAAACTGTAAAACGCCACAACATTTTGAATATGCGTGCGTGGAATATCAAGTTGCTTAGCTAAGACTTCAATGGCCTCTTCTGAAATATGAAAATAGCGTTTTTGAATCGCATGTAGCATTTTCAAAAGCCGCGTCGATTGAAAATTGTTTTCTTGCGCAAGCTGTAAAATAAAATTGTGCATAAAATAAATTCTCCTAATTTATTGGCGCAAATCTTTAATTGCCCGCACGAGTTCATCATTTCCAGCAATCGTTTCAATACTAAATCCCAACTTATGAAGCATCGCGAGTGCGGGTTCATTTGAACTGAGCACTTCTGCTTCAAAAAAGAGCATTCCCTTTTCTTTTGCCGATTGCATCAATGTGCGCATTAATTTTGAACCAATCCCTAAATGCTGGCAATCATCGGCGACAACAAGCGAAAACTCGACCGAATGCCCATCGGGATTCACTCTGTAGCGTCCAACGCCCAGTTCATTGGGTAATGTTGGATCATCACTCACCGCAACAAAGGCCATTTCACGGTCATAATCAATTTGAGTGAAGCGTACTAGCATTTCAGGGGTTAATTCTTGCAAAGCGCGGTGGTAGCGGAAATATTTGGTTTGCTCAGACAAGCGACTCACAAAATCCGTTTCCATTTTAGCGTCTTCTGGGCGAATGGGACGCACGGTGATATTAATTCCGCTTGGCGTTGAATAATGCTGTGTTAATTCATGCGGATACGGATGAATAGCCATGTGCGCATAGCGGCTTAATTGATGACTGCTTTGCGCTTTAATTCGTGCATCGACCGCAATCGCGCCATGTGCATCAACAATTAACGGGTTAATATCGAGCTCTAAAATTTCAGGCAATTCACTGACCATGTCTGAAATATTGAGCAGTACATCCACTAATGCTTTTTTATTGGCTGGTGGCAAATCACGGAATGCGTTTAAATATTTTGCCGCTTTGGTTTTGGCAATCATTTGCTCAACCATATATTCATTAAGCGGAGGCAATGCAACGGCATTATCCTTGAGAATTTCAACCATTGTGCCACCTAGACCAAAACTAATCGCAGGGCCAAATACAGGGTCGCGCACCACGCCAATCATCAACTCACGTCCACTGGCTGATTTAAACATCGTTTCAACGGTCATGCCTACTTCGTGAATATCGGGATAGTTGCGTTTGATGGCCTGTTCCATTTCAGTGAAATGACGAGCAATATCCTGCACACTGTTGATATTCAAGCGCACACCACCAATATCAGATTTATGGCTAAACTCGGGCATATTGATTTTGAGTACAACGGGAAAACCTAATGTTTCACCTGCAATCATGGCATCTTTTGCGCTAGAGACTTTAACCGTTTGATTCACGGGAATATGAAACGCGGCTAAAATCGCTTTCGCTTCTTGCGCAGTGAGGACATCTCGCCCTTCAGCAAGCACACGCTCAATAATCAAACGTGCACCGGTGACATCGGGCATCACTTTTTCATCAGAGGGCGAGGGAATCTGCTTGAGCAATATTTGATTTTGCGCATAATTAGCTAAAAAGCCAAACGCATCGACCGCCACTTCAGGCGTTGAAAAATGCGCGACATTGCTATTGGCAAATAACTCACGCCCCTCTTGCACGCGTGCCCCACCCGTCCATGCGGCAAGCACGGGTTTTTTACTGTGTTTAGCGCCTTCAATAATACATTTCGCCACTTGCGTGGGATCCGTCATCGCTTGTGGCGTTAAAATAACCAGTACACCGTCAATATTATCGTCTTTTAAACAGATTTCGAGAGATTGCTGATAACGCTCTGACGTCGCATCCCCTAAAATATCCACGGGATTCGCATGTGACCAATGCACCGGCAACACGGCATTAAGTGCCGCTAAACTAGCGTCACTGAGCTCTGCCATTTTAATGCCGACATCTTCAGCGCGATCGGTACTCATAACCCCCGGTCCACCTGCATTCGTAATAATGGCAAGGCAGTCTTCATTGACCACATAATTATTGGCAAGCACTCGCGCTGCTGAAAAGAGTTCTGTAATACTATACGCCCGCACCACGCCGGCACGAGCAATGGCGGCATCAAACACATTATCACCGCCAACCATCGCACCGGTGTGGGACATCGCCGCTTTAACGCCCGCTTCATGCCGACCGGATTTAATAAGAATAACCGGTTTCAAACGCGCCGCTGCTTTGAGTCCACTTAAAAAACGCCGTGCATCACGAATACCTTCAACGTACATCAAAATCCCCGTTGTTTTGGTATCGGTGGCGAGATAATCCAGCACTTCACCAAAATCAATATCCGCCGCGCCACCCATCGACACAACCGTTGAGAAACCAATATCTTGCGATTTCGCCCAATCTAAAATAGCTGTACACACCGCGCCAGATTGTGAAAGGAGTGCTAAATTGCCATCCTTCACCACCCCATCGCCAAATGTTGCATTCAAAAAGCCACTTGGACGCACCACACCTAAACAATTTGGACCAATAATGCGAATGCTGTAGCGATGCGCAATATCAAGCACTTCTTGCTGGAGTTTCTTTCCTTCTTCGCCAAGCTCACCAAATCCTGCTGTAATGATAATGACGCAATGCACACCCTTTTCACCACATTGACGCATGATATCCGGCACAGTAGGCGCGGGCGTTGATATAACCACTAAATCCAGCTCTTCAGGAACTGCATGCAGGTCTGGGTAGGCTTTGAGTCCTAAAATTTGCTCACGCTTATTGTTAACAGGATAAAGCCCGCCCTGAAACTGCGCTTCTTGCATATTGAGCAAAATACGATACCCCACACTTTCTGGTCGCTCGGACGCACCCACAATCGCCACTGATTTTGGAGTGAAAAAATGATTTAAATAATGTGGTCCCATAAACAAACTCCAGAAATAGTAAGAAGGTTAACGACAGCATAGCAGTGTTTTATTTCAGTTTCATTTTAGGCGCAATCTAACGAAAATACCATTGTGACAAATTAAGTAGAAAATAAAAAATTTAACAATGCACCGTTTTGAAAAATGATTTTGTTTTGCATAGATGTTTGCGTGAAACGATGGGGCAATGCTAGACTTGAAAATTACTATTCACTTCATTATTGAATTATTGCGCCGAGTATTTATATGTTTCGTTATTTCCCCCCTCAACACAACCTTCATCCGCACAGTAAACGAGATTATTGGATTGCGGCTTTTACGTTTTTCTGTGTTGCCATATGCTTAATTACAGATGCCGATGCAACGATTGAAAAACAAAATGCATTAGGCGTGAGTGGTTGGGTATTTTTAACTGGTTGGCTACTAGGCGAAAACAAAGAAATTCGAGTACAAGTGTTAATTGCCGTCCTCTTTGCAACCATTGGTGAACATTTCGCCTCGCCTTTTATGGGCGGATATACTTACCGTTTCCATAACGTTCCCGCTTACGTGCCTGCTGGTCACGGCATGGTCTATTTAACGGCTGTTGCACTGGGGCGCTCTGGTTTATTTGTGCGCTATGCACGTCAAATTGCGTTATTTGTGGTGGTCGTTTGTGGCGCGTGGTCGCTTTGGGGAATTACTTTTGCGATGCAAGGGGATTTTGTGGGGGCGTTGCTCTTTGTTGTCTTTTTATTTTATTTATTCAAAGGACGCTCACCGCTGGTGTATTTAGCGGCATTTTTTATCACAACATGGTTAGAATTAATTGGTACTGCCGTGGGAACATGGCATTGGGCTGAAATTGATCCCGTTCTAGGTTTACCACAAGGCAATCCTCCCAGTGGCGTCGCGGCATGGTATTGCTTAGTGGACGCCGTAGCAATGGGCGGCTCAGCACCTGTCATCAATACGGTCGCTCGTGCACGTCATTTTTTATTGCAGAAATTGGCTTGATTTCATAAATATCAATCAAACAATTCTGCCTAGGTTTTTCAAGTAGTCTAGGCAGAATGGTCAATTTATTACAGCATTACACTGGATAATTAAAATACGTCATATCAGAGTTGACTGCCAGCTTTCCAGTTAAAGTCATAATCACAGTTGACGCAAATCCATCTATTCTGTCAAATACACTTTTCAAATACATAAAAATCCCATTATTCTTCTAAAATAATGGGATTGGAGAGGGTGAATACCATCAAAAAAACAACATTAGATAAAAATTTACTTAGATTTCAACTTAACTGGGTCTAAAAAAACAACTGAAGCTAACAACATGACCATCAAGACAAACACTTCATCCGAAACTGAATTAATAACGTTAACAATCATAATCATCTCCCAAAAGCGTCGAAAAAAATAAACACCACCAACTTGACTCACACTATATACCTGTCATTATTTATGAACAATATGCCAATTTATTGTTTAATAATTTCCCAATTAGCTATAAATCTAAACACGTTTTTAAGTTAATATAGGAAAATAACCTGTATTGAACTGCAACCGATTATTTGGAGAAGTCCACCATGCCCTACATTAAACTCAGCACCAATGTGCAAATTGCAGACAAACCAAAATTACTACGTCAACTTTCACAAGTCGCCGCAAAAGAAACTAGCAAACCTGAATCGTATGTGATGATTGAGTTATCAGAGTGGGTATCGATGTTATTTGGGGGGAAAGATTCACCACTGGCGTATTTAGAATGCAAAAGTATTGGATTGACCGAAAAACAGGCGAAAGCCTTAAGTGCATCGCTTTGCACTCTCATTCACGAAGAACTGCAAATTTCTACCGATAGAATGTATATTGAATTTAGCAATGCGCCCGCTGCATTTTGGGGTTATAACGGCTCTACTTTTGGTTAAAAACTGAGTTCATAAAAAAGGCGATTAAAAAATCGCCTTTTTCGAGTGCAAAAATCAAAATAAATTAATCTTGATAACCTAAACTCTGCAACGCACGTTCATTATCCGACCACCCTTTTTTCACTTTCACCCAAAGCTGAAGATACACTTTTTGACCAATTAAACGCTCAATATCGAGTCGCGCATCGGTACCGATTTTCTTGAGCATATCGCCTTCTGTACCGATAATGATACTTTTTTGTGACATACGCTCAATCCAAATAATCGCGTATATTTTGCTGATATTTTCAAGTTCTTCGTAGCGTTCAATTTCAACCGTTAATTCATAAGGCAACTCTGCCCCTAAGCGGCGCATCAATTTTTCACGAATAATCTCGCCTACCAGAAAACGCTCTGGTCGATCTGTAATTTGATCCGCAGGATAAATCAAATCCCCCTCAGGCAACAGGTCCATAATCGATGCTTCGAGTTCATCCAAATGAATTCGTTTCAGCGCAGATATCGGAAAAATAGCATGGAAAGGATAACGTTCCTGCGCAGCCGCAAAAAACGCTAATACTTTATCTTTATCAGTAATACGATCCACTTTATTGACCGCTAAAATAACGGGTAATCCAGCCTGCTTGAGTTTTTCAAAAATCACTTCATCATATTCATGCCAAGATAAACCATCAATTAACCAAACAATGACATTCACGCCAAGCAGTGTGGTATCGGCAGTGCGATTGAGTTGACGATTCAATGCTTTTTTTTGCTCTGCATGCATACCGGGTGTATCCATGTAAATGGCTTGCCCTGCATCAGTGGTATTAATTCCTAAAATGCGATGACGCGTAGTTTGCGGTTTGCGCGAGGTAATGCTGATTTTTTGCTTGAGCAAATGGTTCATCAATGTTGATTTCCCCACATTTGGGCGACCAATTAAGGCGACGTAACCACAATTCATAGTATATTTTCCTTGGCTAATAATTCGAGAAGCACTTCTGCGGCGGCTTGCTCGGCGCCTTTTCGGGTTACACCTGCACCAATACTTGGCTCGGAGAGGAGTGAGATAGTGCATTTGACTTTAAATGTCTGCTCATGTGCTAGCCCCGACATAGTCAATAATTCATAATGGGGCAAGTCTAGTTTCTGAGCTTGCATGAGTTCTTGCAAGCGAGTTTTTGGATCTTTTTGACCATTGTTTAATGATAAACTTTTGAGTTTTTCGTCGAATAATTGTGCCACCCACACCTGACATGCCGCCATGCCTTGGTCTTCAAATAACGCCGCAATAATCGCTTCTAGCGCATCAGATAAAATGGAATCACGACGAAACCCACCACTTTTAAGTTCACCTGAACCGAGAAGCAAATAATCACCCAGCTCATGTTTTCGCGCAAGTTCCGCGAGTGAGCGCTGATTCACAAGACTGGCTCTGAGGCGACTCAGCACCCCTTCTGCCGCATGAGGAAAAAGATTATATAATTGCTCAGCAATCACAAAACCTAAAATAGCATCGCCTAAAAATTCCAAACGCTCATTGTTATGCGAACTCGCACTACGATGTGTGAGCGCCGTGACAAATAATTGGGGATTATTAAACGCTAAACCTAATTTTCGACTTAATATTTCGGGCTTTCTTGTCACGTGTCGCCACTCACTTTACGAATATTACAAAAAATGTTTTTTTTCACCTAATTCCTAAACCTATTTTAAAATCGTCCCTATTCGAGAAAAATCAACGCCTTTGTTTTGCCAATCCCAGCTCATCCAAATGAAAAACGCTTTACCCACTAAATTTTCTTCTGGCACAAATCCCCAATAACGACTGTCATTACTGTTATCGCGATTATCACCCATCATAAAATACTGACCCTGCGGAACTGTATAAGTAAATTCTACTGACGGCGCACCATTACGAATTAAAATACGATGTTCAACGCCTGTTAAATTTTCCAAGAACTGCGCCGCGCCGTTCATTTCAGCACTTTCACCCGCGCCTTGAAATTCACCTAATGCACTTTCTAAAATGGGTTGATCATTAACCGTTAAATGCTTATCGGCATAAGAAATTTTATCATTCGGCAAACCAATTAAACGTTTAATGTAATTCACTTCAGGATTTTTAGGATAACGAAAAACCACAATATCACCACGGTGCGGTGAAGTTAATTCAATGACTTTTTTGTTAATCACCGGCAAACGAATACCATAAGTAAATTTATTAACTAGAATAAAATCCCCAACAAGCAACGTTGGCATCATCGAACCCGAAGGAATCCGAAACGGCTCTGCAATAAATGAGCGTAGCAAAAATACAATCAACACAACCGGAAAAAACGAATGGGCATATTCCACCAGCACCGGTTCATTTTCAATGTCGTAGGGAATATTTTGACGCTTTAAATACCACGCATAAGCGCCCCAAATTGCCCCCGTAACAAGCGTTGCAACAAACAAAAAAAATGAAAAATCGAAATCCACAAAAATGCCCTCTGATTATTCTTTATTTAATTTTAAAACCGCTAAAAATGCTTCTTGCGGAATATCAACGTTACCGACTTGCTTCATACGTTTTTTACCTGCTTTCTGTTTTTCAAGCAGTTTTTTCTTACGCGAAATATCACCACCATAACATTTGGCTAAAACGTTTTTACTCAATGCTTTAACGGTTGACCGTGCAATAATTTTAGAGCCAATCGCCGCTTGAATGGCAATTTCAAACATTTGTCGTGGAATTAAATCTTTCATTTTTTCCACTAAATCGCGTCCACGTTTCACGCTCAAATCATGATGCACAATACTTGACAGCGCATCGACTTTCTCTGCATTAATTAATACATCCAGTTTTACTAATGAGGCGACTTGAAAACGTAAGAATTCATAATCAAACGAGGCAAACCCGCGACTGACTGATTTTAATCGATCAAAGAAATCCAGTACGACTTCATTGAGTGGCATTTCGTAATGCAGCGATACTTGACGGCCCACGTATTGCATATCTTTTTGCACACCACGCTTTTCAATACACAGCGTAATGACGGCACCCACATACGCTTCAGGCACGAGAATATTTGCACGAATAATGGGTTCACGAATTTCACTGATGGTCCCATTTTCTGGCAATTTTGCTGGATTATCGACCATTAAAACATCACCCGTTTGGGTAATAACTTCATAAATTACCGTTGGCGCTGTTGTAATTAAATCTACATTGTATTCACGCTCAAGACGCTCTTGTACAATTTCCATGTGAAGCATGCCAAGGAATCCACAGCGGAATCCAAAGCCTAAGGCTTGCGAGGTTTCTGGTTCAAATTGCAGTGCAGCATCATTGAGATTTAATTTATTTAATGCTTCGCGTAATTCTTCATAGTCGTCTGAGCTGACAGGATAAAGTCCTGCAAAAACGCGTGGTTGCACTCGCTGAAAACCAGTCAATTGTTCTAATGCCGGTTTGTCGGGTGACGTAACAGTATCGCCCACGGGTGCGCCAAAAATATCTTTAATACCCGCCACGAGAAAGCCTACTTCCCCCGTATTCAAAATATCTCTTTCAACCCGTTTAGGCGTAAAAACACCCACTTTTTCAGCCAAAAAGGTTTTACCCGTCGACATAATCATGATTTTTTGTTTACGCTTAATACTGCCGTTCATGATGCGAACTAGCGAGACTACGCCTAAATAACTATCAAACCACGAATCAATAATCAACGCTTGCAATGGCGCGTCTGCGTCACCCGAAGGGGGAGGCACTTTCAACACGAGTTGTTCTAACACGTCTTTGACGCCAAGACCTGTTTTAGCGCTAATCATCAACGCTTCGTCAGCGGGAATACCAATCACTTCTTCAATTTCGGTCATGACCCGCTCAGGCTCAGCGGAAGGCAAATCAATTTTATTTAATACAGGCACCACTTCAAGGCCTTGCTCAATTGCCGTGTAACAATTCGCTACACTTTGCGCTTCAACGCCTTGTGCTGCATCAACGACAAGTAATGCACCTTCGCAAGCGGCGAGCGAGCGCGATACTTCATACGAAAAATCAACATGACCTGGTGTGTCAATAAAGTTTAGCTGATAAATTTCACCATCAGCAGCTTTAAAATCGAGCGTCACACTTTGCGCTTTAATCGTAATACCGCGCTCTTTTTCAATATCCATTGAATCAAGGACTTGCGCCGACATTTCAC
>CAJBJW010000182.1 GCA_903953455.1 uncultured Pseudomonadota bacterium
CCTGTTGAGAGATTTTGTTAAAGTGATATTTTTTAGGCTAATAGATTGATTATTCATCTCTTTTTGGAGGATTATGCCAAAAATATCCCTAGATTCAACGGTGGTGAAAGCTGCTTTTTGTCCTACAGGTCAAAATCGATTAGATTTATATGACACCACTGTTATTGGGTTTACGCTTGAAGTGCGCCCGAGTGGGGTCAAGACCTACTACCTACGTTACCGTGATAAATACGGTAAACAAAAGCAATTTCGCATAGGCGATACCCATTCGCTAACTTTTGCGAAAGCTAAAAATGCCGCGCAACAGCTTAAAACGCGCGTTGCAATGGGCGAGGATCCTGCGGAACTAAAAGTGAGTATTCGACACACACCGCAGCTTAAAAGCTTTGTCGCAAGTCATTTTCTCCCCTATATCAAGCAGTATAAAAGGGGTTGGAAAACAAACGTATCTACGTTAAATAACCATATTCTCCCCGCGTTTGGGGAGTGTTTTTTAGATCAAATTACGCAAACCGCCATTGTGCAATTTCACTGCGCCATGCGCGACAAGGGCTACGCAGCGGTAACCAGCAACAATGCCGCCATTATGCTGCGTTATATTTTTAATCTGGCCAAAAAATGGGAGGTCAAAGGCGCCGAAAACAATCCTGCAGCGGGTATTGCTTTATTTGAAGTCAACAATCAACGCGAGCGATTTTTAACCCGTAAGGAAGTACAAAGCCTCAAGGATGCCATTAACGAAAGTGAAAATACGCAACTCCAACACATTGTGGTATTGCTTTTATTTACAGGCTGTCGCAAACGAGAATTGCTCGATGCAAAGTGGGAACACATGGACATCGACACGCGTATATGGCGCATTCCTACCACCAAAAGCGGGAAGTTGCGCCATGTTCCGCTCTCGGATACCGTGGTGGATATCCTTGAGAAAGTTCCTCGTTTTGAGGGTTGTCCTTATGTATTGCCTAATCCGCAAACACAAAAGCCATTTAACACTATCTATTACTCATGGAATACGGCAAGAAATCGAGCGGGCATGCCCGATTTGCGTATGCATGATTTACGACACAGCTTTGCGAGTTTTTTAATCAACTCTGGCAGAAGCCTATATGAAGTCCAAAATATCCTTGGGCATTCACAACTCTCTACCACACAGCGCTACGCGCACCTTTCTCAAAAAACACTTGTCGCCGCGGCCAATGCGGCGGCAAGTGCTGCAAACTAAATAGTCAAAATGGGTTGATGATGGGCAACGGCGCTTCGAAAGGAGCGTCGTTGCTTTTCTGCGCCCAAAATTCCTCAAACACTTGGTGGGCATGTGGTGGCTTTTAGCTAAATTGCCTCACATAAACACGTCTAAGTCATTCTTTTCAAAATAATTTGTTTTTTTGTCGCGTTAAATTGCGAGATTGAGTGCGCGCACTATTTTTACTCCTGACACCCACCAAATTTCGATGGATGTCATTAATTTTAATGAAAAATTAAGAACAGTCAACCACATATTTTTACGTATTTTAGTGGGCGCTGCGCCCACCAAGTGTATCCACGCGGTGTTCACGCATCGTTTAACTTAAAGTTTTGAGGCTTAAGTGCAGACGCACTTCTGCTTAAGTTTTTAACAGTTTTAGGTACTGCTTAAACCTAAATTTTTTCTTTCTATAATCGAGGATGCAAAAATGGCAACAACTACAGCAACAAAATTTAGTTCAACAACCGACGTAACCGCATTGTCAGCGGCTGATTTCGGTAAATTGGCAGCGGCTGATTTGGCTTTATTGAACAAAACTCAATCGGCTTTACTTTCAGCTGATCAACTTAATGCATTGCCTGCTGCGTCAGTAACTGCAATTGCGAATGTATTAAAATATATTCCAGCAGACACCTTGTCAGGTCTTTCTGCTAGTAAAGTAACTGCATTACCAGTTGCGGTATTAACAGGGGATCAACTAAAAGCATTAACTGGCGATCAATTAAGTGC
>CAJBJW010000183.1 GCA_903953455.1 uncultured Pseudomonadota bacterium
AAATATCCGCACCACCAGACACTAAAACTTCTGCATTTCCAACGACCGCAAGAATCAAAAACATTTGGTCGGCTTTATCTCGAATTTGCGGTAAACCTTCGGGAACATCCTCAATTTTTACCACTTCAACATAAGGCAAAAAATCGGCAAGCAATAAATCTTGTTCGGCTTTGGTGAGTTTAAATTTCGGATACGAAAGCACCCGAATCAACTCACTCACCGTGTCTTTGCTTGCTAATGGCGTAATCTCGCCGTTTTGCCAACTGTGACGCAACCATGCTAACGGTTGTTTTGAAAATAGCAACGCGGAAATGATGCAATTTGTATCAAGTACGACGCGCCGATTTATACAGTTTCTTGCTTTGCCCATGAAATCGCATCTTGAATGTCTTGCTCGTTAATGCCAAGCGCATCTAATTTTTCTCTAACTGCATCGGCTTTTTGAATCCGAACAGGCGTAAGAATAATGCGCCCTGCATCGACATCTACGTTGTAGTATTCACTGCCACCGACAGACATGACAACGGCTTTCGGTAACGTGAGTTGGTTTTTGCTGGTTAATTTCGCTAACATGACAAATTTCCAAAAAGTAATGAAGTAAGATTATATTACCAGAAAAAACGCCGATTGCATCACGCTGTCGGGGCTTTTTTCGATTCAAACAAAATAATTATCATCAAAAAACCTATAATTTTGGTAAGATTAAGAAGTGGATGAACAATTTAATTAAACCAATAACAAAAAAATCAAGGTGACCACGATGAAAAAATTTATGCTTGTTCTATTCGTTTTTATCTCCATCCAATTATCGGCTTGTCAATCCGACGTTTATGAAGAAAATTCGGTCATTATGAAAGAAGAATACAGTGAATCCTCCAATGGAAACGGTATTTTTGAAATACTTGCTATCCTTGGTGTCGTGTACGTTTTGGTAAATTTGGGCAAGAGATAATCTTGTTACTTAATGAATTTTGCAAATCAGTGAAAAACTGTATTTCACGACTAACAAATCACACCAAATACTCAAACGCCAATACATAATCAGAAATGAAATAATTCGATAAAACATAAAAAAACCGCCTTTATCACTTTGCAATAAAGGCGGTCTTTTTATACTCAGCTCACATCAAATGTGCTACAACACAAAATCAGCAAAAGCCTCGTCGATAAATCATGGGTTTTTATACTGTTTCGAGGAATGTAAAAACTCGAAACAAAGTTTATCAATTTTTTTCAACCCCACAAGAAAAATAAGTCAAATTTGTGACGCAGTTCACACTTTTTTTATTTAAGCAATTTCTTCATCCGTTAAATAACATCCACAATCCTCAGCCCAATAGTTACCCGTTGTTTGCGCAGCGCGAACGCGGGTATTCCCATTGCAAATAGATTGAAAATGGCACGTTTTGCAGCGTCCTTCGAGCGGGCGCGGTGAACTTTTCAAACCAGCCATCAATGGATCGCTAGTATCTTGCCATATTTCCGAAAAAGAGCGCTCTCTCACATTCCCTAAATTGTAATGCCACCAAAATGTATCGGGATGCACGTTGCCCGTATTATCAATATTTGCCACATTCACGCCAGAGGCATTACCGCCCCACTGTTCAAGTTTCGCTTGAATATGCTCGGCTTTTTCTGGAAAACGCGCTCGAACCCAATGTAAAAAATACACGGCATCGGCATCATTATTGCCCGTCACAAATTCACGCTCTTTGCCTTCAAGAAGCCAGTGATAACATTTATCAAACAATAAATCCATCGCATCGCGCGTCATGGCAAAATGTGCATCATCAGCGCGATTTCTATTACCCCGCCCGCCGTAATTTAAATGGGATAGATAAAATTTATCAATATTATAATCATCCATCAATTGCAACATGGCTGGAAAGTCATGCGCATTAGACTGCGTCAATGTAAAACGAATACCGACTTTAATCCCTTTACTTAAACATAGCTCGACACCACGCATGGCATCGTTGAATGACCCTTTTGAGCGTCTAAATGTATCGTGCGTTTCTTGAATACCATCCAAACTCACACCAATATAGGAATAATTCATTTCGGCGATTCGATCAATATTATCCGCTGAAATTTTTGTCCCATTACTCGAAAGCGCCACATAAAAACCCAAGTCTTTTGCGCGTTGTGAAATAGGGAATATATCGGGATGCAAAAGCGGCTCGCCACCCGATAAAATCAATACCGGCACACGAAAAGCCTTTAAATCATCCATCACTTGATAAATTTCGGGCGTGGTTAACTCCCCGGGGAAATCACGGTCCGCTGACGTGGTATAACAATGCTGACATGTTAAATTACAGCGACGAATTAAATTCCAAATGACCACTGGCGCAACGGGTTTGCGCGTGGCCTTAATGGGCGTTGGTGCGATAATTTCTCGCATATATTGACTAAGACGAAACATCGAGTTTTCTCGTTAAAATAGCATTAATTTTCAAAGCCAATATATAGCAAGCCAAATGGTCTTTTCAGTGGCAGTTGTCCATGCAACACGATGACGCTTATGCGCGGGAATAAAAAGATAATCACCCGCTTTTAGCGTATGTTGCTCCATGTTTTCGTATTCAATGACCGCCTCACCTTCCAAAACAATGACCCACTCGTTTTGCATTTGATCATACCATTCACCCGCAGGTGTGCGTTGCCCTTGCGACACAATGCGCTCAATGCGAACATTTTTATCTTTTAATAAAAGACTAAAAATTTCTTCCGGAATAACATCAGGGACGTTATCAAAAATATTCTCACTCATCCATTTTCTCCGCTAAACGCAGTTGCCATTTTTCAATATTATGCTGAAGCTCAGTCATATCAAATGTTGTTAATTCCCGTGATTTGAGCAAATGTTGCCCCGCCACCCATAAATCGGTAACTTGATTACGATTCGCCGCATAAACAATTTGTGAAATGGGGCAATAAAGTGGCTGCGTTTCCAGCGCACTTAAATCAATGGCGATCACATCCGCAAATTTACCGACTTCAAGTGATCCAATCTGTTTTTCAAGTCCTAATGCTTTTGCGCCGTTAATTGTTGCCATGCGCAACGCAGTCATTGCAGGGATAGCGCTTGCATCACCTGCCACGGCTTTTCCAATTAACGCAGCGGTGCGCATTTCACCAAGCATATCCAAGTCATTATTACTCGCACTGCCGTCTGTTCCTAATGCCACGTTAATGCCTGCATCTAAACATTTCGCTACGGGACAAAAACCACTGGCGAGTTTCAAATTAGATTCAGGACAATGCACAATCGATGCCCCTTTTTGAGCAAGTAGCGCAATTTCGTCATCATTGATTTGCGTGACATGAACGGCAATCAAGCCATCGTTCACTAAACCTAAATTATCAAGACGCGCTAAAGGACGCTCTCCATGTTGCGTGAAAGCAGATTCCACTTCATACACGGTTTCATGAACGTGAATGTGTACAGGTAGATTCAACGCTTGTGAATGCGCTAAAACGTGTTTAAGTGGTTCATCTGAAACCGTATAAGGTGCGTGCGGTGCAAGTGTGGTTGACGTAAGCGAATGCGCCTCTAACGATTCCGTTAGTATCAGTGCTTTTTGAATATAATCGTTGCTGTCTTTTGCCCAAACGCTGGGAAAATCAATAATAATGCCACCAAAAACGCCACGCATACCGCGTTTTATCGTCTGCTCTGCTGCAACGTCTGGGAAAAAATACATATCATTAAAACACGTTGTGCCACCACGTAACATTTCAGCAATGGCTAAATCTGTGCCATCACGCACAAATTCTTCATTCATCCATTTTTGCTCAAGCGGCCAAATATGATTTTCCAGCCAATCCATCAACGGTAAATCATCAGCAATACCACGCATTAAACTCATTGCCGCGTGTGTATGTGCATTCACAAATCCGGCGAGAAGTGCATGTGTCGTCATGTTTAACACGTCATCACTTTGGTAGCGTGTTTTCGCTTCAGCTGTGGGCAAACAATCTAAAATTTTCCCCGCATCCATCACGAGCGTGTAATTTTCATAGAGCGCATTGGCCGGTTCAATAGGAATAATCCAACGAGCATGAAGCAGTGTATCAACGTGTTGCATAATAAAATCACTCTCACAATATAAAGTCAAATTGAATCAGCCTATAATACCAATGATTAGTCACTATTTTACACTGCTTATTTTCTTTCATGACGCATTCGCTTTTTTTATACGATTACGAAACTACGGGGACACATCCTCAAAAAGATCGTCCCCTGCAATTTGCGGGTGTTCGAACCGATTTGGATTTCAATATTATCGATGACCCCATTTCAATTTATTGCAAATTAAGCCTTGATATCTTACCTCACCCACAAGCATGTTTATTAACGGGTATTACACCGCAAAAAGCGAATGATTTAGGTGAATGTGAAGCGAATTTCATGCGTATTATTCATAAAGAATTATCGCAACCCAGAACATGTACACTAGGCTATAACTCCATTCGTTTTGATGATGAAATCACGCGCCATAGTTTTTATCGTAATTTTTTTGATGCGTATGAACGCGAATGGCAACATGGAAATTCACGATGGGATTTACTGGATATATTCCGCGCTGCACATGCTTTGCGTCCACATGGAATTAACTGGGTCTACAACGATGATGGCGTACCCATTTTTAAATTAGATCAATTAACTGCCGCAAATGGCATTCTCCACGCAAATGCGCATGATGCACTGGCGGATGTTTATGCCACATTAGCGCTCGCCAAAACGCTCAAAAATGCGCAACCCCGCCTGTTTAATTTCTTTTTTGAGCATCGTAGTAAATCACAAGCATTAAAACTACTCGATGTTGGCAGTGGTATTCCATTAGTGCATATTTCAGGCATGTATCCTGCGACAAAACATTGCCTTGCGATTGTGCTACCGCTATGCGCTCATCCAACGAATGCCAATGAAATAATCGTTTATGATTTAAGTGAGGAACCTAGCGCATTATTAACCTTAAACGCGGATGAAATAAAACAGCGGTTATTTGTCGCCACGCAAGATTTACCCGAAAATGTTTCGCGTATTCCACTCAAAACGGTTCATATCAATAAATGCCCCGTCCTTGCGCCATTATCTGTGTTAACGCCTATTGAAATTGAACGATTAAAAATTAATCTTGATATTTGTCATGCCAATGCCGCGCAAATTGTCGCTGCAGGCGATTTAACACAAAAACTACACAGCGTTTTTGGACAATCACCCAAAAATGTCGCTGCACTTTTAAATGTCGATTTAGGTTTATACAATGGCGGTTTTTTCTCCGCTGTCGATAAACAAGCAATGATAAAAATTCGCAATGCACCGCCTGAACAACTTGCGACCTTATCTTTTCGCTACGAAGATACACGCATTGAAGAAATGTTATTTCGATATCGAGCGAGAAATTATCCCAGTACATTAACCAGCGTTGAATGGGAAAAGTGGCGCGAATTCTGCCTTACACAACTTATTGGCACCTCAAGTGATGCCAATATCACGTTGACTGATTTTCTGCAAAGCATCAAAAACATGCCAACGCAAGACGAAAAGCAACAAACGATGATACAAGCGCTACGCGATTACGCACGCGATAAACTTCGCCAATTAGATGTAGATAGTAACACTTTCATGATTTAGGGAAAAAAATGAGCGCAACTAAACGCATTGAACACATTGATGTATGGCGATTTTTTGCCGTGATACTCGTCATTCAAGAACACTTTTTATTATTTAGCGGTATTGATCGCTATATCGCAGACATTGAAACGTATTCACTGCAAATTGAGCGTTTTGGTGAAATGGGTGTGTTGATTTTTTTTAGTATCAGTGGCTTTGTGATTTGCAATGGATTAAATTCCGAAAAGAATACGACAGGAAAAATTTGCTTAAGTGCTTTTTGTGCACGTCGATTTTTCAGAATCGTACCGCCCATGTGGCTCTATTTGTTGACGTTATTTATATTAAATTCAGCTGATTTACTTAAGATTAGCGGCGAGCAATTACTCACGTCAGCGGCATTTTTATGTAATTTACCACTAACAAAAGGCTGCTCATGGTATGCCGGACATACATGGTCACTTGCCTATGAAGAGCAGTTTTACCTACTTTTCCCCCTACTCTTTATTTGGGCGTGGCGTGGAAATAGAAATGGACGTATTTTTTCATCCATTGCACTGCTCACGAGCGTAGCGCTGATACTACACTATAGTGGAAATACTTTTTGGTCAGAATATTGCACTTACTTTTTATTTCTGCTGATGGGCTGTTTTAGCGCGTTGCTGC
>CAJBJW010000184.1 GCA_903953455.1 uncultured Pseudomonadota bacterium
GCGTATGACCTAAAATATGTTGAATTTCATAAAGACTGCGATGGGTATTAGCTTGTACCCTCTTTCAATCCTCATATAATAAGCAACATTACTTCATATAAGAGGGCTATTTTTTCGCGTTCAGTCAGACAATATGTATTTCTACTTTTTTACCAACGGCCGAGGCGTATTGAGTTAATTTATCAATTGAAAGGGTGTTTTTGCCTGAAGCTAAAGCATTTTCAAGTCTCGCTACAGTTGCTGACTTAATTCCCATTATTTCAGCTATTTGTGCTTGAGTTAACCCCGCTTCATGCTTCGCCTTTAAAAGCTCATTGAGTAACGTGTACTTTGCTGCACTATTTTCAAAGGCTGATTTAACGGCGGGATCGCTTAAAAGTTGTTGACGAAATACGGTGTCATGTGGGACAGGGTTGTATGATTCATTATCCATTTTTCACCTCTTTTAATCGCTTTTTGGCTATATTCAAATCATCAGTGGGGGTTGTGTTTGTCTTTTTAACAAAGCTATGCAAGACAACAATCGTTTGTTCAATATGTGTACAATAAAACACTCTTGCAATTCCTTCTGTGCCTTTAGGTCGTAGCTCAAATAAGCCACCTCCCATTGCGCGTGAATGAGGCATTTGTAAATTTATACCGTGGTTTTCTATCAAATCCACTAAATGGATATAGTCAGCTAAAATCCCTGACGGTAATGACATGACTTGTTGCTTCACCCGTTCGTTGAAATAAACAATGGTATAACTCATTTATGGATCAAATTCTCAATGATTATTCATTTTTTACATCATACCACACCCCACAGCACCACCAAAAGCTAGGCAAAAAATCGACCCCGGCATTGCCACAAGGACGGCCTTTCATAGACTAAGCCGAATACGCTTATGCTAAAGGTCTCAACATTATATTGAAGTCAAATCGCCTGTTGCAAGTGCATCGACACCGTAAACAGCACCCATTAAAATCAAACTATCACCTACGACCAGTCAATCACATCATCGACTGCATTGGCGGCTTCTATGAGGGTTTTTTGCGTTAGATGCGCGTATCGCTGCGTGGTGGAAATTTGCGTATGTCCTAAAATACTTTGAATTTCATAAAGACTGCGATTGGCATTAATTAAAAAACTCGCAAAACTGTGCCGTAAATCATGCATACGCAAATCCGCCAAGCCCGCGCGAGTTCGCGCTAAGTTCCATGCGAAATAGACAGTATTGAAGGGTTTGAGTGTTTTGGGATTAGGAAGTAGATAAGGGCAACTCTCAAAACGCGGGATTTGAAACAGAATGGTGAGCATCGTATCGGAAATCGGAACGTAGCGCGATTTCCCACTTTTACTGGTTGGAATGCGCCAGCTACGACGATCCAAATCAAAATGTTCCCATTTTGCGTCAAGCAGTTCTCTTTTTCGACAGCCCGTAAACAGCAATAAAGACACAATATATTTAAGTTGCGTGTTCCCGCTGAGATAAATAGCTTCTTTGAGGCGAGTGACTTCCTCTTTTGTTAAAAAACGCTCGCGTTGATTATTCACTTCAAATAAGGCAATCCCCTTGGCTGGGTTGACGTCAGCGCCATGAACTTCCCATTTTTTGGCTGAATTAAACATATAGCGCATCATAATCACGGCGTTATTGCAGGTGACAGCGGCGTAGCCTTTTTCTTTCATTAGGCAATGCAGTTTA
>CAJBJW010000185.1 GCA_903953455.1 uncultured Pseudomonadota bacterium
ACTTCCATTTCTGACAGTCATGAAGTCTTTGCATACTTTAATCTTTCAGAAATAGATTACCTCAATTATATATTATCGGCTGAAGAGCAAACAAAAATTGTCAGTTTAAGACTCGCAAATCAAGCACTGTATAACCATCTTGGTAAAATTGAGATGATTGAGAGTGAAATTGATCATGGGACAGGTAACATCGCCTTTAGAGCAAGATTCCCCAATCCCGATGCGACATTAAAGCATGGTTCACATGGTAAAGTGATGGTGAATAAAGCAATTAAAAACGCATTACTCGTCCCGCAGAAATCTACTTTTGAGATTCAAGATAAACTCTATGTTTTCGTTGTTAATAACAGTGGCATCTTGGCGCAAAGAAATATTATTTCTAAAATGCGTATCCCCGATTTTTATGTCGTCGAATCAGGCTTGACCAAAGAAGAAAAAATCCTGTTTGAAGGGGTGGCTAATGTAAAAGACGGTTACAAAATAGAGCCTATCGAAATTGATCTAAAAAAAGCGATGTCGCTTGAGAGCGAATAATATGACAAGTAGATTTATCCATCGCCCTGTTTTATCAATTGTTATTTCAATCATTATCACCTTACTGGGGTTATTATCGTTAACAAGATTACCGATTACCCAGTTTCCTGATATCGCACCGCCCGAAGTGAATGTCACAACCAAATTTATTGGTGCAAATGCCGATGCCTGTGTAAAAGCCGTTGTGACACCTTTAGAGAGGGCAATAAACGGCGTTCCAGGGATGGCTTACATGTCATCAGTTTCAGGCAATGACGGCACAAGTGTCATTCAAATCATTTTTAAAGCCGGTACAGATCCCGAAGTCGCCTCTGTAAATGTGCAAAACCGAGTAGCCTCGGTTTTAGATGAACTACCTGAAGAAGCGATTAAATCAGGGGTTATTGTTGAAAAAGTCCTAAACAGTATGTTGCTTTACATCAATTTATTCAGTACTGACGCAACATTAGATGAAAAGTTTCTATTTAACTTCACCGATATCAATGTATTGCGCGAACTTAAGCGAATAGAAGGCGTGGGGTTTGCAGACATTATGGGGTCAAGAGAATACGCTATGCGTGTTTGGCTAAAACCCGATAAATTAGTGATGTACAACATTTCTGCTAGCGAAATCATCCAAATATTAAAATCTCAAAATGTCGAAGCAGCGCCAGGAAAAATAGGTGAAAGCTCGGGGCAAAAATCACAAGCGCTACAGTACATTTTAAAATATACAGGAAAATATAACACTGAAAAAGAGTATGAAAATATCGTTTTAAAGAGTAAATCAGATGGCGAGGTACTTAGATTAAAAGATGTTGCCGATGTGGTTTTCGATTCGCAGGATTACGATGTTTTATCAAAAGAAAATGGCAAACCCTCTTCGGCAATCGTTTTAAAACAACGTCCAGGAAGTAATGCTAAAGCGGTTATTGAAAATATTAAAACGACGATGGAAGAGATCAAAGTAAACTCTTTTCCCCCTGGCATGGATTACTCTGTGAGTTATGACGTTTCTAAATTTTTAGATGCGTCGATTCATGAAGTGCTAAAAACGTTAATAGAGGCATTTTTACTGGTTGCGTTAGTCGTGTTTATTTTCTTGCAAGACCTCCGCTCTACATTGATTCCCATAATCGCTGTGCCTGTGTCACTCGTGGGTACGTTCTTTTTTATGAACTTAATGGGGTTTTCATTAAATCTCATCACACTTTTTGCTTTAGTGCTGGCAATTGGTATTGTGGTTGATAATGCCATTGTGGTTGTTGAGGCCGTTCATGCAAAAATGGAATTGGGAATTCCTGTTAAAAAAGCTACCGAACAGGCAATGCGAGAAATCAGTGGCGCCATTGTTGCAATCACGTTAGTGATGTCAGCTGTTTTTTTACCGGTTGCTTTTATGGAAGGATCTACCGGTATATTTTATCGCCAGTTCTCACTCACTATGGCATTTTCCATTGTACTTTCAGGTGTGACGGCATTAACTTTAACGCCAGCGCTTTGTGCATTATTTCTGCAAAACACGCATGGACTCAAAAATAAAGCACCTTCAGCTCTCGAATGGTTTTTTGAATGCTTTAATCAGTGGTACGCCAGGCTGTCAGATCGTTATAAAGGACTAATTTGTGCTATTGCAAATCGCAGCGTGATTACTTTTTTAATACTTATTGCCTTTTCATTGGGCGCTGGTGTTATTGGATTTACCGTACCATCAGGATTTATTCCTGAAGAAGATCAAGGAACGATTTACGCAAACATTACCACCCCATCAGGCGCCACACTTGAGCGTACAGATAAGGTCGTCAACGAAGTTCAACGTATTGCCGCTAACTTAGACGGGGTGGATTCTGTTTCCAGTCTGGCTGGATTTAGTGTGCTTTCGGATGGCACAGGAGCAGTTTATGGCATGAATTTAATTAGTTTGAAAAATTGGGCTTATCGAACGGTATCCGACAAAGAACTCATGACGATACTCGAGGAAAAAACAAAGCATATCAAAGATGCAAACATTGAATTTTTTACGCCACCCCCTGTACCCGGTTTTGGCAATTCAAGTGGTTTTGAAATGCGTTTATTAGATAAAACGGGAAGTGGCAGCCTTGAAAATTTACAAAAAGTGGCCAATAACTTTGTGGAAGCGCTCAATAAACGCCCAGAAATTGATAACGCGTTTTCTACATTCAATGTAGACTTTCCACAGTTTTTACTTCATATCGATAATGATAAAGCGGCTCAAAAAGGCGTGACAGCAGACAATGCAATGAGTACGCTACAAACCTTAATAGGAAGTGAATATGCCACCAACTTTATCCGTTTTGGTCAAATGTATAAAGTCATGGTACAAGCACTGCCTGAATACCGAGCTCAACCAGATGACTTAATGAAATTATCTATCAAAAATGACCGTAACGAAATGGTGCCCTTTTCATCCTTTTTAACGATTGAAAAAATCTACGGATCAGAGCAAATCACACGCTACAACATGTACACTTCAGCCATGATTAATGGGCAACCGGCAAAAGGATATAGCAGCGGACAGACAATTACAGCCATTAAAGACGTTGCTGCAAGCACATTACCTAAAGGATTTGGTTATGACTGGGCGGGTGCCTCACGGGATCAGGCTAACGCGGGTAATCAAGCTATTTATATATTTTTGATTTGTTTATTATTTGTCTATTTACTCTTAGCGGCGCAATATGAAAGTTTTTTGATGCCACTTGCGATTATCTTATCTTTGCCTATTGGCATTTTTGGTGCCCTATTTTTCTTATTCATAATGGGCTTAGAAAATAATATTTACGCGCAAATTGCTATGATTATGTTGATTGGTATATTAGGAAAAAATGCGATTCTCATTGTTGAATATGCGTCACTAAAACACCGACAAGGCAGTAATCCATTCGATTCCGCTATAGAAGCTGCCATTTTACGTTTACGTCCTATATTAATGACCTCATTTGCTTTTATTGCCGGTCTTATTCCGTTAATGTTTGCTTCGGGCGCTGGAAAAATTGGCAATAACACGATTGGAGCCGCTGCATCGGGCGGTATGATTTTTGGAACCCTTTTTGGTGTTATTGTCATTCCAGGGCTATATGTCATTTTTGCAACGATTATTGAGCGTAAAAATCGTAGTGGCAAAAAAGACGAAGCGGCTTTCACAGAAACACTTTGAGCGTGAGATTGATGCGTAAAATAGCCTACGGATTTCTATTTTCAATTGCGGGGTTAACGGGGTGTTCTTCACTCAATACCGCTTTATCTATCCCTGAAAAAACACTACCCGATACCTTCACGCAAACAGTAGACAAAAACGAGGGAATCACCGTAGCAAGCGTAAACTGGCGTGAATACTTTACGGATAATAATCTTCAGAATTTACTTGATGAAGCGGTTAAGAATAATCCTGATTTGCAAATGGCATTGCAACGAATTGAAATATCGCGCTCAAGTGTCAAGCTAGCTAACGGTGCCTTACTTCCTCAGGTCAGTTTAAACGTTGGCGGGAGTGTTCGGCGATTTGGTTTATACACGATGGATGGTGCAGGTAATTCAACTACGCAAATCACCCCCGGTCAAACTATCCCAACCAATTTACCTGATATGTATTTAGGGATGCAGTCATCATGGGAAATTGATATATGGGAAAAATTGCGACATCAACGTGAATCGGCTATTTCAACCTATCTTGCCTCTGTGGAAGGGACGAATTTTGTCATTTCAACTTTAGTGGCTGATGTAGCGAGTTATTACACGGAATTATTGGCGCTTGATAATGAATTGGCGCTGGTGCAACAAACCATTACAAAACAGCAAGAGGCTTTAGAGGTTATTCAACTTCAAAAAGAAGTCGGTCGCGCAAATGAATTGGCTGTACAGCAATTCCACGCTGAATTACTCAATACCAAAATATTAGAAAAAAATATTCAGCAACAAGTTATAGAAGTTGAGAATAAAATTAATTTTTTACTTGGAAGTTACCCTAAGCCAATTAAACGCAATAAAGACGTTTTTGCACATGAACTTCCTGTGCAAATTGCATCCGGCTTCCCTTCTCAATTATTAGCCAATCGCCCCGATATTCGGGAGGCAGAGTTTAAAATTGAAGCCAGTAAATTTGATTTACAGGCTGCAAAAGCGGCTTTCTATCCTAACTTTAATATTACGGCAAGTCTCGGATTTCAAGCATTTAATCCTGAGTTTTTATTTTCTTCCCCTGCTTCAATTGCTTACTCGGTGTTCGGTACATTAGTGGCTCCTATTATTAATATGAACGCATTAAAAGCGCAATTTAATACCGCGCAAGCGAATCAATTAACAGCTATGTATCATTATCAGAAAACCGTTTTGAATGCGTATGTCGAGGTAGCCAATCAGTTGGTGGCTATTGAAAATCTTCAACAGGTTAATTTGCTTAAAACGCAACAAAATGCACTGTTAAAGAAATCTGTAGGAACATCGGGGGAGCTTTATAGAACAGCACGAGCCACTTACTTGGAAGTGCTACTTGCACAACAAAACGCCTTGCAGTCCAATATCGAATTAATTGGTGTTATCAAGCAACAACGTTTATCAGCAATCAACATTTACAAAGCATTGGGCGGGGGTTGGAAATGATAATTGACAAAAATGAAATAACATTAAATGAAAAAAATTAAATCAAACTGAACGCCTACTAACGCAGCACTATTCAACATGTAACCTAATTATTAAAGTTGTTTAAAATTTTCCCCCTAAAAATTACAAAAAATATTTTTTTAAACGTTATTTATTTTAATTAGGCACTAAATTACCTGTTTAAATAAAACTAAAAAGACATTTCTTAAACTCAATGTTAATCGTTGTACCATCACAAATTGATCCACTAATAATATTAATATTCGCATTATGAACATCTGCAATTTGCTTAACAATTGAAAGACCGAGTCCGCATCCTAATCCATTAACATTTGAAATACGATAAAAACGTTTAAATATATTTTGTATTTCATTATCACTAATACCAATTCCATTATCCTCTATACTAATACATATTTTATTTTCATTATCTGTTATTTTTACGTTAATATTCCCACCATGCTGCCCATAATTAATAGAATTACTTATTAAATTACTAATTAACTCATAAATTAATAATTCATCACACATAATGTAAATTGGGTATTTTGGAGAATCGAATACAATATTTATATTTTTTCTAAATGCTATTGATATCCAATTCACTATGCATGATTTTGTAATTTCTTTTAAATCATTTTTAGTTAAAATAAAACTTGC
>CAJBJW010000186.1 GCA_903953455.1 uncultured Pseudomonadota bacterium
GGCAAATCAATTTTATTTAATACAGGCACCACTTCAAGACCTTGCTCAATTGCCGTGTAGCAATTTGCTACGCTTTGCGCTTCAACGCCTTGCGCCGCATCAACGACAAGTAATGCACCTTCGCAAGCGGCAAGCGAGCGTGACACTTCATACGAAAAATCAACATGACCTGGTGTGTCAATAAAGTTTAGCTGATAAATCTCGCCATCAGCGGCTTTGAAATCGAGCGTCACACTCTGCGCTTTAATGGTAATACCGCGCTCTTTTTCAATATCCATTGAATCAAGGACTTGTGCCGACATTTCACGATCGGATAAACCACCACATAACTGAATAAAACGATCAGCAAGCGTTGATTTGCCGTGATCAATGTGCGCGATAATGGAGAAATTTCTAATATGTTTTAAATCCACGGGGGTCTTTTTTTAAATTTGGCAGTAAAAAAATCGGACTAGCAAAACACGATTGCCTCGCTAATCCGTACTTAGGTTATACGCTATTCTATCAAACTCGCGGCAAGCACGAGTGATATTCTTTCTTTATAGAACCAGCGACACAATAAAAACAATCGCAAAAATAAATACAATCGTAAAAATGACGCCACCAATCACATAAGATGAAAATGAGCCGTGCTGAAAATCACGTTCACGATTTTTATTGCTTTGCACACCTATAGCAGCTGAGAGAATACTTTTCGCCACATCAAGCATTGTGGGTTTTGACATGATATTAACCTCTTTATTTTTTTAATTGATTTTCTCGGCAGGTAAACCAGCGAACTCGAATAATAATTCTAATTCTTTTGCCGTTAACTCATAAAATTTTTGTGTTCGCAATTTTTCAGGCAGGACAATGGGTCCATAGCGCACGCGAATAAGGCGACTCACCACGACATTCTGCGCTTCCCAAAGACGGCGGACTAAGCGATTTCGACCCTCACTCACCACGACGTGATACCATTTATTCACACCTTCTCCGCCCATGAAATAAATTTGGTCAAACTTGGCTTCACCATCTTCAAGTGGCACGCCTTTTTTTAGAAGCTCGAGCTTTTCATCAGAAACCTCACCTAAAATACGCACAGCATACTCACGCTCAACCTCCGTTGAAGGGTGCATAAGTTTATTGGCCAAATCGCCATTATTGGTCAACAAGAGCAAACCGGACGTATTCACGTCAAGACGCCCCACTGAAATCCAACGAGCTGTATCTAACTTAGGCATTTGAGCAAAAACCGTAGGACGCCCTTGTGGATCATGGCGAGTGACAATTTCACCGGTTGGTTTGTGATAGATCAGTACACGTGTTGCTTGCTGCGCGAACTTATCCCAATGCACCACGCGTTCGTTGAGCTGCAAATAATCGCCGGCTTTTAAATGCGCACCGTGCATAGCAAGTACGCCATTGATTTTGAGTCGCCCTTCATCAATCCATCGCTCAATTTCCCGTCTTGATCCAAGACCACCGCGCGAAAGCACTTTTTGTATCCGCTCACCAGTGCCTGAAACGACCTCATCAGTCACGCGTTTTGTTGATGACTCATGTTTTTTATTGAGACGCGGTTTTTCTTGTCGTTTTGGATGTTTAGCGGTAATTTTAGGTTTTCTATCGCGCGAAGCGAAAGGGTTTCGTTGCTTATTTTCCACGGTTTTCCTGTTAAAAAGGGAATAAAATGACTCTCGTCTAGTCTATAGTTAAATCAAATGTTAATGACTTATTGTCGCCATTCAGTAGAATGAAATACGGTATAACGCGCAAATTTATGCACTTTTTTGTGTCGATTTTGCCATTTTTGCTTTACATGGTACGCCCAGAATTGCTTCATCACAAAATACCCCACAGCCGCAGATGTTACGCCCAACACAAAACATCCCATCAAAAACGGTTGCCATACATCACCAAGCTCAGAGAGCATACCCGTTAGTGAAAAATCAAAACCGTCTGAAGCAGGTAAATTCATCGACCACAAACCAACTTGATAAGCAAAATAAAACAATGGCGGCATTGTAATGGGATTAGTTAACCACACAAGCGCTACAGATATAGGAATATTTGCCCGAAAATAAATCGCCATAGCGGCTGCAATCGCCATTTGACCCGGTGTGGGTATCCAAGCGCCAAACAATCCTACTGCAAAAGCCATACAAATTGAGCGACGATTGATGTGCCACAAATTAGGATCATGTAATTTTTGCCCTAAAAACTGTAAACTTTTATGACGTTTAATTACCTCTGGATCGGGAATAAATTTGTGCATCATTTTTTCAATCAATTCTTTCGCCATCGTCTTCTATCCTCATTCATTATTATTTTTATCGCATGATTGGTCACGCTCTTGCTTTTTTATGTGGTGATTTTGCTTTGCAGCAATTCACGCAATTACCCACGTTAATGTGGTTAGTTGTTATAGGTGCAATAGCTTGCATTATGGCACGATTGCGCTATTTTTATGGGCTATTTTTTCTACTTGGCTTTTTATGGTCAAGTGGTTTTGCACATTATCAATTAAGTGAGCAACTTGCATCAAGCCTTGAAGGGGAGTTATTAACTTTAACGGGTGAAATATCAAGCCTTCCCGATCAAAATACACAACGCGCTCATTTTGAATTTACATTAATAGAAAATAATAACAAGTTGCCACGTAAAATACAGCTTGCGTGGTATAAACCTTCCGCTATGCTGCACGCTGGCGAAACATGGACGTTGGCGGCAAAACTCAAACGCAACCATAGCAATTTTAATCTAGGCAGCCAAGATTTTGAGCGCTGGCAGTTTGCACAAGGTATTGGCGCAAGTGGCAC
>CAJBJW010000187.1 GCA_903953455.1 uncultured Pseudomonadota bacterium
CAATTGCATGAGGCATAAATTAAGTATATGAACATTTTCAAACCAAATTAATGACTAATCAATGAGGCGTTGACTCAAATTAGGTTTATTTTTTTTATTTTCCATGCTGAATATTTATAAAATATTAGAAGGCTCCATGAACGAAATTGTTTGCGATTTAAGTAAAAATTCAACACGGATCGATCTGTTTTTACGCAGTCGATTTTTGAAGAAACTTGGCTATCTTGAAAATGCCGTACTGATCATTTCTGATTCACTAGGTGAACATACGCTAGGCTCCGAAGGCTCCGATGGCCTATGTGCTAGAATTAACGTATTGAATATGAATTTTTATCGTCAACTTGCCGTGGGCGGATCCATTGGTGCAGCTCAATCTTATATGGATAACGATTGGGAGGCGGATGATTTATGTCGTGTTATACAAATACTGGTGCGTAATCGTGATTTACTTAACAGTATGGAAGGCGGTTTTGCCTCATTAGCTAATCATTTACTAAAACTATGGCATTTTACGAATCGTAATTCGCACACGGGTAGCCAAAAAAACATTGCTGCTCATTATGATTTGGGCAATGCATTGTTTTCACTATTTTTAGACCAGCACAGTATGTATTCCTCGGCTACGTTTTATCAAGGCGAAACGAGTTTAGAAACTGCTTCGACTGCAAAACTTAAGCGAATTTGTGAAAAGTTAGATTTACAGTCTCAAGACAATATTTTAGAAATAGGGACGGGATGGGGCGGATTTGCAATTTATGCGGCTAAAAATTATGGTTGCCATGTCACCACCACGACAATTTCAATGCAGCAATATGAAGCCACTAAGCAACGTATTGTTGATGAAAATTTGTCTAATTACATTACTGTGTTGCTTGAGGATTATCGTGATTTGCAAGGCAGTTATGATAAGTTGGTATCAATTGAAATGATTGAAGCAGTGGGGCATCATTACCTTGATACCTATTTAAAAAAATGTTCAACATTATTAAAACCCAATGGTTTGGGATTGATTCAAGCCATTACTATTGAAGATAGATATTATCATCAAGCCTTAAAAAGCGTTGATTTTATTAAACGCTATATTTTTCCGGGGAGTTTTATTCCCTGTGTCAGTGTCATTATTGCTAGTGCTGCGAAGTGTTCTGATTTACGGCTCATTAATCTTGAAGATCAAGGTGAAAGTTATGCCTTGACTTTATATTATTGGCGTCAACGTTTCATGGCGAAATTAGAACAGGTGAGAGAGCTAGGTTACAGCGAAGAGTTCATCCGTATGTGGGAATTTTACTTGTGTTATTGCGAAGGTGGTTTTAAAGAGAAATCCATTTCAAATGTACAACTATTATTTGCAAAACCCGCAAATCGCCGTCAGCAATGGTTACCTAATTACTAGGTCACTTATCTGCTAAAGAGATCTGTTTAATTACAAGGAGCGCGTCATGTATAGCCTAATTAGCGTTGCTGTTTTTAGTGTCATTTTACTATTAGTGGCTTGGTATTGGCAAAAGCGCCACGCTAATGCGGGGATTGTTGATGTCGCTTGGGCTTTTGGTATGCTGTTTGCCGGTTTATTGTATTCGTTTACTGGCGTAGCACCCTTGTTTTTAAAGGTGTGTTTGGGTGTATTGACGTTTTGTTGGTATTTTCGCCTAGGATATCATTTACAAAAACGTGTCTTGAGTGAAGCCGAAGATGGTCGCTATTTTGCGATGCGCCTAGCAATGAAAG
>CAJBJW010000188.1 GCA_903953455.1 uncultured Pseudomonadota bacterium
ATGCAAGTACCTGTGGTGGTTGGGGAGTTTGAGGCGTGATCTCAATAAATGATTATTAAAATAATCACCACGCAAAACCAATGCCGTGCTGATGATAAAAAATTTAAAATGGTGTAGAGATGATTAACGAGAATATTGACGATTTAGCAGTGTGTATTGCTCAAACAAGTGGTTATTTTCAACAGCAAGCACAAAAACAGGTCAATGCCGCATTGACGCTGCGTAATTGGTCAATAGGGTTTTATTTGTTTGAATACGAACAGCATGGGCGAGATCGCGCAGAATACGGCAGTAAAACGCTCTCAAAATTAGCCGCTTCATTGAAAAAAAGTGGTCTAAAAGGTTTAGGTATTACAAATTTAAAATTGTTCCGCCAGTTTTATATGACTTATTCTCAAATTGGTCAGACACTGTCTGGCCAATTCAGATTGAAAGATGCACCGGTTTTAAATTATCTTGAATTAGCCTCTACACCACTATCTAACGCAACGGCTCAATCATCTGTTATGGATGTATTTTTAATGATAAACCAGTTGAGTTTTTCTCATATTATTGAATTACTCAAAGCCGATAGTGTCATTAAACGTGATTTTTACGCTATTCAGGCAATTCAAAATAGCTGGAGCGTGAGAGAGTTACAACGTGCAATAAACAGTATGCTTTTTGAGCGTACAGGATTAAGTAGTGATAAAGCCGCTGTACTTCAAAAACAGGCTACAGGGTCAGAATTGACCGCAGAAGATATTTTTCGTGACCCGTATATGCTGGAATTTTTAGGTTTATCCGAGAAACCTGAATACAGCGAATTAGATTTAGAACAGGCGATTATCGATCATTTACAGACTTTCCTGCTAGAAATGGGGAAAGGATTTGGGTTTGAAGCACGACAAAAACGGATTACGTTTGATAACACGCATTATTTCATTGATCTTGTGTTCTATCATCGAATTCTCAAATGTCATGTGTTGATTGATTTAAAACTCGGTGAATTTAGCCATGCGGATGCAGGCCAAATGAACGTTTATTTAAATTATTACGCTGAAAATGAAATGCTTGAGGGGGATAATCCGCCCGTTGGTATTATTTTATGTGCGAGTAAAAATGCGCAATTGGTGAAATATGCCACTTCAGGTATGTCACAGCAGATTTTTGTGTCTAAATATCTCGTGCATCTTCCCAGTGAAGAGGAATTGACGCATTTTATTCAACAAGAACAAGATAAGAATCAATCTTGAAAAATAACTACGCGATTTATCCCGTTAAAGATTTATGTATAAACAAGTTATAATATTCGACGACGAAAATCGTTAAAATTTACGTTAAGCCAGATCCTGATAACTTATGCTTCCTACTTAATAAATAATCTTATACTCACTTGCCGACGCATTCGCTCGTGCTTTCATATCACCCCCAGGCTTGAAATGGACACCATATCTTTGTGGAACAGAAACGATTTCACCTGTTCTGGGATTACGTCCAAGTTTAGACTTATAGTGCTTGAGTGAGAATGCACCAAAGCCTCGTATTTCGACGCGTCCCCCACTAGCTAACGCATTGATTATCTTATTGATGAGTAGCGTGACGGCTGCATCCACGTCGGAATGGCTAAGATGGGGTTGTTTAGTGGCAA
>CAJBJW010000189.1 GCA_903953455.1 uncultured Pseudomonadota bacterium
GAAAGGCTTTGCCTATAGTGACGCTTCCTGCGCTAAGTGATACGCAAAAGGAAATAAGTAGCCTTCATTTTAAAACCCCCGCTATTATTAATATTTGGGCTTCTTGGTGTAGCGCCTGTCGCGCAGAGCATGAATTATTGATGGAAATTGCTGCGCAACATCGGTTTTTTGTCTATGGCGTGGATTATCAAGATGATATAGAGAATGCACGGGCGTATTTAAAAGCGCAAGGCAATCCTTTTAACGACATTATGTTTGATGGCGCGATGAGTGCTGCGCAACCTTTTGATGTGCTCAGCGTCCCTCAAACCTATCTAATTGACCAACATGGGATTGTGCGTGCAAGGTATGTGGGCAAATTAACCAAAGAAGTGTGGCAAATGCTGCAAGCAACGCTAAATCAGCCAGAAAATTAACGTATAATGCGCCTAAAACTTTAAAAATATAATTTTTCACTCAATGACTAATTTAAACAAACTTGAAGCTTATCAACTTTCATGCGTTCGTGATGATCGTGTCTTGTTTAGTGAGCTGGATTTTACATTAAATAGTGGACACGTTTTGCTGATTGAAGGTGCAAATGGCGCGGGAAAAACATCTTTGCTGCGTATTTTGACAGGTTTTCGTCGAGCAGAAAGTGGCAATTTGTTTTGGAATGAGGAATTGATTGAAAATTCGGTTCACTTTTATCAAGACACCGCGTATATCGGACATAATAATGGGTTAAAAGTGGCGTTAACCGCGCAAGAAAATTTACGTTACGCACAAGCGCTTTCATCAACAACGTTAAGTATTGATGAAGCAATGGCGCAAGTGGGTTTAGACGGCTATCAAGATACGCTGGTGCGGTTATTATCTGCCGGTCAACAGCGACGTTTAGCACTTGCACGGCTGCTTTGCACACATAAACCCCTCTGGATTCTTGATGAACCGTTTACCTCTCTTGATCGCGCTAGCATTCAATTATTTGAACAATTTATTGAAACGCATGCCAATCAAGGTGGTCTTGTTATTATGACCTCACATCACGAAACCCAATTGCCGCATACCTTAATGCAAAAAATTCATTTATGAAAACGTCCTCATTACTCAATGCGTTTGGCGCGGTGATAAAACGCGATTTACTACTCGCTTATCGTTTTCGCGCCGAATTAATCAATCCGTTAGCTTTTTTTGTCATGGTGATTACGTTATTTCCACTGGCATTGGGCGCTGAAATTGCCTTACTCAAACGCATTGCGCCTGCGATTATTTGGGTGGCAGCGTTGCTTGCATCACTTATGTCAATTGAAAATTTGTTTCGAGCAGACTATGACGACGGTAGTTTAGAATTAATGGTGATGACACCACATCCATTGTCTATTTTGGTGATGGCAAAAGTGATGGGGCATTGGCTGACATCGAGTGTTCCACTCCTTTTTATTGCCCCTTTGATGGGAATGATGCTTCACATGGATGCAGACATTATTGGTGTTTTGATGCTCACATTATTGCTGGGAACACCTGTATTGAGTTTAATTGGCGGCATTGCTGTTGCCTTGACATTGGGTTTGCGTAAAGGCGGAGCTTTGCTTGCTATTTTAGTGTTGCCCCTTTATGTCCCAATTTTAATTTTTGCGAGTAGCGCCATTGATGCGGCGATGACAGGTTTTCCGGTTTCAGGGCATTTATCCATGATGTGTGCCATTTTATTTTTAGCGCTTACGTTAACCCCACTGCCCACTGCGGCAGCTTTAAAGATGAGTTTAAGTTAATTATGTTCATGCGATTTATTTATAAGTTTTCCTCCCCCCCGTATTTTTACGCCATTAGCGGAAAAATGCTGCCTTGGCTAACGGCGTTATTTTTGGTGTTACTTGGCTATGGCTTATATGGCGGTTTAGTCACTGCGCCTGCTGATTATCAACAGGGCGATAGTTTTCGCATTATTTATGTTCACGTGCCAGCAGCGTGGATGTCGATGTTCATTTACGTTGTGATGGCAATTAGTGGCGGAATTGGTCTTATTTGGCGCATTAAACTTGCTGAAATTGTGAGTATTAGCAGTGCCTCGGTTGGTGCAAGTTTTACATTTTTAGCGCTGGTGACTGGCTCGCTTTGGGGAAAACCCATGTGGGGCACGTGGTGGGTGTGGGATGCACGACTCACGTCAGAGTTGCTTTTATTGTTTTTATATTTGGGCGTTATTGGGCTTTACAGCGGTATTGAAGATAAGCGAACCGCTTCTCGCGCTGTAGCGATTTTAGCGTTGGTTGGCGTGGTCAATATTCCCATTATTCACTATTCGGTGGAATGGTGGAATACCCTGCATCAAGGTGCAACGGTGACAAAACTCGATAAACCGTCTATCCATATTGATATGCTAATTCCTTTATTGTTTATGGCGGGTGCGTTCAAGGTTTATTATTTGATTGCGTTGCTTTTGCGCTCTCGCAATGAGTTACTTGAACGCGAACAGAACGCAAAGTGGATTGATGAATTATTGGAGGAGGTGAAATGAGCGAATTTTTCGCTATGGGCGGCTATGCCTTTTATGTATGGACAGCTTATGGACTAACGTTTGTCTTAATGCTACTGGGGATTATTAAACCGCTGCTCACCAATAAGCAGATTTTACGCAGCTTAATATTAAAACGTAAGCGCGAGAAAACGTCATGAGAATTGTAAAGAAAAAACGTTTGGCGCTCATATTATTGATGATTACGGGCATCTCCATTGCCACCTTTTTTGGACTTCGTGCCTTCAATGATAATTTGATGTATTTTTTCTCGGCAACGGATGTTGTGGAAGGCAAAGCACCCAAAGATCATTTATTTCGTTTAGGCGGCATGGTGGTGAAAGGCAGTGTTGTTCGTCAACCTTCGGGGTTAACCGTACAATTTGTGCTAACGGATATGGCCAAAGAAGTCACCGTGCAATATACAGGTATTTTGCCGGATTTATTTCGTGAAGGGCAGGGTATTGTGGCAAATGGGAAATTAGACGAAAACGGGATTTTCATCGCACAAGAAGTATTAGCCAAACACGATGAAAATTATATGCCACCAGAAGTGGCTGGCAGTATGAAAAAAGTGCCAACGGAGCCAAAACCATGATGTTACCCGAATTAGGACAATTCGCTTTAATTCTCGCTGCGTGTCTTTCGATTACGCTGTTTGTTGTCCCGTTAATGGGCGTTCAGAAAGGGATTGGCGGATGGATTTCTCTCGCGCGTCCAGCCGCGTTTGGGCAATTGTTTTTCATGGTCGTGTCGTATGGAATTTTAACCACCTGTTTTCTTCGACATGATTTTTCAGTGCTTTATGTTGCCTCAAATTCCAATACACATTTGCCAACCGTTTATCTAATAGCCGGTGTTTGGGGTTCACATGAGGGATCACTTCTGCTTTGGGCATTAATTTTATCGCTGTGGACAGCGGCAGTGGCCATGTTTAGTAAAAGTTTACCTACTGAACTTGTCGCACGTGTACTCAGTATCATGGGCGCTGTGGCAGTTGGGTTTTTACTCTTTATTATTTTTACGTCAAATCCGTTTGAGCGTTTATTTCCAGCGCCATTGGAAGGTCGTGATTTAAACCCACTACTACAAGATCCCGGAATGGCAATACACCCGCCCATGCTTTATATGGGTTATGTGGGTTTTTCGGTGGCGTTTGCGTTTGCGATTGCCGCGCTCATCAATGGAAAACTCGATGCCGCGTGGGTGCGATGGACTCGGCCTTGGACAACTGTCGCATGGTTATTTTTAACCTGTGGGATTGTTTTAGGGAGTTGGTGGGCGTATTACGAACTGGGTTGGGGCGGTTGGTGGTTTTGGGATCCTGTTGAAAATGCCTCGTTTATGCCATGGCTGGTGGGGACAGCGTTAATTCATTCGCTGGCGGCTACAGAAAAACGGGGGATGTTCAAAAGTTGGACGATTTTATTGTCGGTTTTTGCTTTTTCATTGAGTTTGCTGGGTACTTTTCTGGTTCGCTCAGGTGTTTTAACATCGGTACATGCTTTCGCAAGTGATCCAACACGAGGTATTTTTATTCTCGTGTTTTTAGCGGTAGTGGTGGGTGGTTCGTTGACGTTATTTGCTATTCAAGCGCCTAAAATTAAAAGTGAAGGGCATTTTGAATTAGTGTCACGTGATGCATTAATTTTAACAAACAATATTTTACTCGTTGCCACGACAGCAACTATTTTACTGGGAACGCTTTATCCTTTAGTCATTGACGCACTCGGCATGGGTAAAATATCCGTTGGCCCGCCTTATTTCAATGGCGTATTTATCCCATTAACAGCGCCTTTGGCATTTTTTGTGGGTATTGGCGTGTTATCGCGCTGGCGACAAGATAGCGTGAGTCGCTTATGGCAACTCGTTATGCTGCCACTGGGTAGCAGTTTGCTCATTGGTTTTGCATTGGCTTTCCTGCCTGACCAATTTACATGGTCGGCATTTATTGGATTGTCGCTTGCCAGCTGGACAATGCTTGGCGTGGGACTGGGTATTTATGATCGACTACGCCATAAAGCAAATAAATGGCAGGCATTAAAAGATCAGCCACTGGGCATTTGGGCAATGTC
>CAJBJW010000190.1 GCA_903953455.1 uncultured Pseudomonadota bacterium
ATCTATAATTAACTCACTTGGTCGCTACTATACAGATGTGCCTATTGGTTGACAATATGGCGTTTTATTGATTTATAGTTTCCTAAATGGGTATAAATAAATTGATAAACCTGCCGATAATATAGCCGTAACGTAAAAAGCCGCTTTTAGAAAATACTAAAAGCGGCTTTTTAAATTGATTAATTATTGAAAATTAGCAAAGGCCAGCGGAAACACAGGTGCTTGTTGATTTGGTTGACCAAGTTACTTTTCCTGAGTCAAGTTTGGGTTCTAAAATATAGTTTTCACTGTTCAAACCGTTTGTGTTAACTGCAGTTGCAGTAACAAGTCCGTTTGTTGTTGTCGCAATGGACGCTACATTGCCATTGCTAGTTGAAATATCAGCGGGAATACCATTTGAGCCACCTATACAACCTGTAATCGCAGTTGCGCTAGAGGCTAATGTTGTTTGAGCGCATAACTCAATAGCTGTTTTGTAAGGGGATGTTGCCATCACCACTTCAGAAAATTTGGCTTTTTTGACGTAGGTTTGATAACTCGGTACTGCAATTGACGCTAGAATGCCGATAATGGCGACAACAATCATCAATTCAATTAGAGTGAAGCCTTGTTGCGTGTTTGGTGAAGTAAATTTCATCGGGAAAGTTCCTTTGTTTATTAAATTATCGAGGAAATTCTTGATGTTACCTATCAATAGTTTTTGATGCAAAAAATAAAGTCAAATGTGTGACTCACTTCACAGTATATGTATTACTTTAATTAAGGTTTGGGATAAACGCATTGGATTTATCCCAAATTTCCAGTGAATTAGATTTTGACTAAAATTTCACCACGTCCAATTTCGGACATATCGCCTGCAAAGCGACGAACACGATTAAACGCGATTGCATTGTTTGCAAAAGAGGAATTTAAATGAGTAAAAGACTTAAATAGCATGGGTAAAAAAGCGAGTGTGTGTAAACCGCAATCATTAAAGCTTGACGATAAACTGGGCTGATTCCAAAGCAGAAGCGTGCCACGGCGCATCGCATAACCAATATGTTTACCTGTATTTCCCATCACTGCAATGGTGCCTGCAATCATGCGAGAACCGCAATAATCACCGGCGTTACCTTCAATTAAAATCGTACCCCGTCTTAAATGATCCCCAACACGATCTCCCGCGTTGCCTTTCACTAAAATAACACCACCTTTCATTCCGTTTTTATTGCCAGGAAGTGCGCCACCTAAAAAGTCCCCAGCATCACCTGAAATTTCAAGTTGACCTTTTTTCATTTCGCAACCAGCATAAATTCCCGTATTGCCTGAAATTTTAATCAACCCCGATTGCATACTGATACCACAATAAGCACCGACATCGCCTTCAACATGAATCTCGCCGCCACGGAGTTCTTTGCCAATGTAATCGAGTTTTGAAAAACTGTTTTTAATAATAATTTTTTGTGTATCAAAACCGCTAATTGAAAATAATTCATCTACACGCATTTTTCGTTTACCGCATTGCAACTCGATGGCTGCAATTTGGACAGGTTCTAAATCTGCAAGTAAATGACACGCAAGCGGTGACATATCAACACGTTGATCGGGGCGATTTTTTAGCGTAAAAGTTAATGCGCTCATGCCATAATCTCCTGTAAATGAAAGTGAAACGGCCCTAATTTTCCACCGTAATTACCTGCGCTAATGCGCTCAATACCATTCGCAGCGCCTAAATCACAAACGGCTTGAATGCCCACACGCATGGCTTTATCAATATCTTCTTTGGTTAACCCATCAATGACGATTTCCATCACAGATTCAATATTGGGTGATAAATCAGTTTTTTTCGTGGAACCTTTTAATGTTGGACAAAAAGCGTCATTGGTTGATGCGCCGAGGGTTTTGTATTTTGAACCGACTTTTGAACCAGAACGCACCACTCCACCAGGAAACGGCATAATGACGTTGGGGATTTTTCGCATTTCTTCAATAGCCGCTTCACATGCGGCGAGGGCTTGGGGTTGTGATTGTGCCAAGACCAAAAAATTACCCCCACCAA
>CAJBJW010000191.1 GCA_903953455.1 uncultured Pseudomonadota bacterium
AGCGTATAAAAATTATTGATTTCAATATAGGCTTCGGGGCGAACAGGATGCGACAGCGGACTGGCATCTTCTGCAAATTGGCGTGTGCGAAGTTGCGTGACATCCTCAATGCGTTTGACCGATTTTGATGTGCGGTCAGCCGTAAATTCTTGATCTCGAAAAACCGTAAAGCCTTCTTTTAGACTTAATTGAAACCAATCACGGCAGGTAATACGATTGCCTGTCCAATTGTGGAAATACTCATGTGCAATAACACCTTCGATACCATCATAATCAAAATCCGTTGCCGTATCTGCACGCGCCAAAACAAACTTTGTATTAAATACATTTAAGCCTTTGTTTTCCATCGCTCCCATATTGAAATGGCTAACAGCCACAATCATATATAAATCTAAATCGTATTCACGCCCATAAACCGCTTCATCCCAACGCATAGCGTACTTGAGCGATTGCATAGCATGATCACATTTATCTTTATCGTGCGCTTCAACAAAAATTTCTAACGCAATTTGTCGTCCAGATTGCGTGATAAACGTATCACTAACACATTCTAATTCACCTGCCACGAGCGCAAATAAATAACATGGTTTTGAAAAAGGATCGTGCCACGTCACCCAATGTTGATTATTGTCTAGCTCGCCACTATCCACTTTATTACCATTTGAAAGCAATACAGGATAAAGCGATTTATCGGCTACCAACGTAGTGGTGAATGTTGTCATCACATCTGGGCGATCAAGGAAATAAGTAATTTTACGGAAGCCTTCCGCTTCACATTGCGTACACAACATGCCATTAGATAAATAAAGTCCTTCAAGGGCAGTATTTTCTTTAGGATTAATCGTATTTTCAATAATAACGGTAAATATTCCCGTTTGTGGAACATTTAACAATGTCAATGTTTCAGAAGTTTGCACATAGGCATCTGATGGCAACTCAACATCGTTGACTACAACGCGTTTTAGCGTGAGCTTTTCCCCATGTAACACCAATTCTTTGCAGCTATTTTGACTTGCGGCATGTCGCTCAAACGTTAATGTAGAAAACACCTGCGTGGCTTCTTCATTAAGCAAAAAATGTAGATTCACACTGTGGATAATAAAATCAGGAACCGTGTAATCTTTTAAATAAATTGTTTTAGGGTTGTGAGTTGTCATAGTGTTATTTTCGTAAAAATGAATGAATATTTAGTGTAATGTAATCTATCAATTACACTTCTCGATAACTCGCGCAGGCACTCGCTGTTTCCCACAAAGCCACTTCCGTGACCTGAAAACCACTTGCCTGCAAATGTTTAAAAATCATTTTACTGAGCACCTCAGCTGTAGGATGCTCATCTAATACTAAAAACCGTTCATTATTTTGAATTAATGCGGGAATAATTGGATCATCTTTGTGGAGTAGAAAATTATGATCGAGATGTTTATTTACATAGGCTTCAACGCACTCTTTAACATCTGAAAAATCACACACCATACCTTGATTATCTAGCGTATCATGCGTAATTGAAATGGCCGCTTTTACGCTATGCCCATGCAGGTTTCGACATTTTCCACCGTGGTTCATTAATCGATGACCATAACAAAAATAAACTTCTTTGGTAATTGTAAACATTTCTCAACCCTTAATTGTTTTAATAATGGCCGCAATCTCATAATAATTCGCCGCTGTGCTAGGTGCAACGCGCGTGACTTCAATAAAAGCAGTTAATGCTGCATTGACCAAATATTGGGGTGCAATCTGAATTTCTATGGCCTTTCCAACCTCAAAAGCATGCTGTGCGATAAAAGAAACACCCGAACCACTAAGCGAAGTACATTGCGCAGCATAAAATGAGACTGAATTGACTAAACGATATTGCATTTCACAATCGACACTCATACGCATATAAGAGCGTTTCTCAGCGAATTCCATGATTTTTTTCTCGTCTAAAGATGAATACGTAAAATTTTACTATAAAATGGACATTTATATTTTTTTACCTTGTCACTTTTGAGATGCTTACATGAAAAAAACCGTTGTTTTAACAGGTATCACTACAACTGGAACCCCCCATTTAGGTAATTATGTCGGTGCTATTCGCCCAGCGATTAGCATGAGCAAAGACGATAATATTACGCCATTTTATTTTCTTGCTGATTATCATGCATTAATTAAATGTCAAGAACCTGATCGTGTTCGTCAGTCGAGTTTAGAAATTGCAGCAACCTGGCTAGCGTTAGGACTTGATACCGAAAATGCCGTTTTTTATCGCCAATCCGATATTCCTGAAACGTTAGAGCTCACATGGTTACTCACTTGTGTAACATCTAAAGGCTTAATGAATCGTTCTCATGCGTATAAAGCAGCCGTTGCAGAAAATGAAACCACGGCTGAAAATGATCCTGATAAAGGCATCACAATGGGTTTATTTAGTTATCCCGTGTTAATGGCTGCCGATATTTTATTATTTAACGCAAGCAAGGTGCCCGTTGGCAAAGATCAACAGCAGCACATCGAAATGGCGCGTGATATTGGCGCACGATTCAATCATATTTACGGTGAGCATTTTACACTTCCCCAAGCCGTAATTGATGAAAAAGGTGCCATATTAGCCGGTTTAGATGGTCGCAAAATGAGCAAAAGCTATCAAAACACCATTCCTTTATTTGAACCAGAAAAAAAACTCAAAAAGTTGATTAATAAAATCAAAACGAACTCACTCGAACCTGGTGATCCAAAAGACACTAATGACTGCACTTTATTTAGTTTATATCAAGCCTTTGCAACGCCTGATGAGGTCGCGCAAGTTCGCCAACGCTACGCTGAGGGTATCAGTTGGGGTGAAATGAAATCGGTATTATTTGAAAAAATCAATACTGAAATCACACCTGCTCGTGAACGCTACGAAACACTTTTAGAAAAACCTACGCATATTGAAGAACAATTACAAGAAGGCGCAAGAAAAGCTCGGGCAATTAGTGCACCATTTATTGCACAACTTCGCGATGCAGTTGGTATTTCGACTTTTTCTGCAAAATAAACATGAATACATTTTTTATGTCGACTTTAATTTAAAAGCGGTTAGAGACAACCTTGCCTTGATAGACTGGGGAGGTTGTCAAATATTTGCTATACTGTCATTCTTATTTTTACTCATGCTTTCAATCACATTATTTACATGCTTTCTTTTTCGTCTGTTTCTGTCAGTGCGCCTGCTCGGTTGCACATGGGTTTTTTAGATTTAAGTGGTTCGCTGCAACGGCATTTTGGCAGTATTGGCGTAGCACTCAATGAGCCTGTTACCCATCTAGTTATGAAACATGCTCCGCAACGCAAAATCAGTGGCATCGAAAATAATCGCCTTGATCAATATCTCACCTTATTTTGTAATGCACTTGGTGTGCCCGATACGCTACACATTGAATTAACACATGTTATTCCTTCGCATATTGGACTAGGTTCAGGTACCCAAATGGCAATAGCGATAGGGGCTGGACTGAATGCTTTTTATGATTTAAATTTAAGTGTGCGAGACATTGCTGCGTTGATGGATCGCGGTTTGCGCTCAGGCATTGGTATTGGGGTTTTCGAGCAAGGTGGCTTTGTTGTTGATGGTGGACGAGGTGTTAATACAGTAACACCACCTATGCTTGCACATTTTAATATTCCTGAAAATTGGCGATTTATTCTTGTTTTTGATAAACGTGGTCAAGGTCTACATGGTGCTGCTGAAATTGATGCATTTAAAAGCCTTCCCCCTTTTCCACGCGCACAAGCTGAGCGTCTGAGTTATTTACTTTTAATGCAAGCGCTACCCGCTATTGCAGAAAGCGATTTAAATCGATTTGGTGAAGTGATTACGGAATTACAACGCACCGTAGGTGAACATTTTTTGCTCGCACAAGGCGGTATTTTTACAAGTCAAGATGTGGCAAAATCCATGCAATTTTTTGCGGACGCTGGTGCAGTTGCTATTGGTCAAACGTCTTGGGGGCCAACGGGATTTTGTTTAGTTGGCAACGAAGATATCGCGCAACAATTAGTCCAGCAAGCACAACCCCTTTTTGCATCGACTCCATTAGAATTTCGCATCGTTAGCGCACGCAATCGCGGTGGCGAAATTATTGTTACCTAACCCGTTACATTCAAGGAAACTTCAGGATATGTTAAGAATTGGACAAGGCTACGACGTACATCGTTTTAATGACGGCAATGAAATTATTTTGGGGGGCGTGAGCATTCCTTATGAGCGAGGCCTTGAAGCGCATTCAGATGGGGATGTCGTTTTACATGCACTTTGTGATGCCCTGCTCGGTGCACTTGCCATGGGCGATATTGGCAAACATTTTCCCGATACGGATATTGCTTTCAAAGGCGCCGATAGTCGCGTTTTATTGCGTCATGTTTACGCTTTAATTAAAGCGAAAAACTATTGTTTAGGAAATGCAGACATTACCATTATTGCACAAGCACCCAAAATGCTCCCGCACACGCCTAAAATGTGTGAAAACATTGCAAGCGACTTAGAAGTCAATATAGATCAAATTAATGTTAAAGCCACAACAACAGAAAATTTGGGATTTGAAGGGCGTAAAGAAGGTATTGCAGTGCAAGCGATTGTTTTGCTAACGCAGCAAAATAACTAAATAACAAAAGGCAAAAAAATTGCTGTGATATAACCCAAATTACATCAACCTGCCTTTTCGATTATGTAGCCAACCATTAGGTAATAGTCAAGTTGTGGATGGACTGTTTATAATGCTTTTTTAATCTGAATTAATTGATAATACTCACCCTAAACATCCCTGCACTATTTTCAAGCAGCGTGAAATGCTTTTTCGCTCGGGTAATCGCTGTGTAAATTAATTTAGGCGTTAGCACAAGATTCGCGCTGTCTGGCAGTGCTAATACGACGTGTTTAAACTCAGAACCTTGTGATTTATGCA
>CAJBJW010000192.1 GCA_903953455.1 uncultured Pseudomonadota bacterium
CAGTGAGCGTGGTATTGGGTTTGTGTTCCAGCATTATGCGCTCTTTCGACACATGACGGTGTTTGATAATGTCGCGTTTGGTTTGCGTGTTAAAAAGAAGGCGCATCGCCCCAATGAAGCGATTATTGGCAAAAAAGTGCACGCCCTTTTGGAATTGGTTCAGCTTGATTGGCTCCATGATCGCTTTCCAGATCAACTTTCTGGTGGGCAGCGTCAACGTATTGCGCTTGCCCGAGCGTTAGCCGTTGAGCCGTCCGTATTACTGCTCGATGAACCCTTTGGGGCGCTGGATGCGAGTGTGCGCAAAGATTTGCGCCAATGGCTGCGCAATTTGCATCATGAGCTGAATGTAACCAGTATCTTTGTAACGCATGATCAGGAAGAGGCCATGGAGGTGGCGAGTCAAGTGGTCGTGTTAAATAAAGGTCATATTCAGCAGCAAGGCTCACCAGCGGATATTTATGATTATCCAGCGAATGTCTTTGTGTCGAAATTTATTGGTCAAACTAATGAATTTCATCTGCATCGGCATACGAGTGATTGGCTAAAACAAACGGGTTTAAATATTCCACAAGAAGCTGAGGCTATTGCTCATGTGCGTCCGCACGATATTGAAATAATCAAAGCGGTCGATGAAAATTCACCCATTATCCTTAAAGACTGGCAGCATTTAGGGGCGCTAATTCGTGTTGAGCTGACCAAAAAACCACACGAAACCGAACCGAAAACCGTTTATGCAGAAATGCCCAATGAACAGTTTAAGCGTTTACATTTAAATCGTGGTGACAGAGTCGAATTAAAAATTCGTCAAGCACATTGGTTCAACTGATTATGAAGTTAAGCCAGATAGAATTATTGCGTGTCTTGCAGGAAACAAACTTTAGTTTGTCGCAAGCCGCAGAAAAGATGAATATTGTGCAATCGGCAGTCACACGGCAACTACAATTATTTGAAGCTGAAATAGGATCCCCCTTATTTGAGCGTAAAGGTAAAAAATTGATTGCGATGACGCCACTTGGCCTTCGTATCATGGAGGAAGTCAATGCCATCAATCAAGCAAAAAGCAATATTCAGTCGCTTGCAGCGGACTACCTTGATAGCAATCACGGTGTTTTACATATTGCCACCACACATACGCAAGCAAAATATTTTTTACCTGAACCTATTTTGCGTTTTAGAGAAAAATATCCCGGTGTGCGAATTTACATAGATGAGGCGTCACCAGAGCAATTGATTGATAAGTTACATACCGGCAAAGCGGATATTGCTATTTGCACTGAAAAAGTGGCAGATGATACGTATTTGATGGTCAAGCCCTGTTATGAATGGTTTCACTCCGCCATCATGCCCAAAGAGCATCCGCTTACACAAGGTGAGATTACCCTTGAGCGACTTGCCTCGTTTCCCATTTTAACCTATAGCTTAGGATTTACAGGACGCTCAAATATTGAAATGGCTTTTAAAAATTCAACGACTGCACTCGATATTGTTTTATCTGCTGCGGATACCGATGTGATTAAAACCTATGTGCGTCTAGGACTTGGCGTGGGTATTATTGCAGGCATGGCGTACGATTCCAATATAGACAATGATTTAGTGGCTCGAGATTTATCCCATTTAATTCCCTGTTCGAGAACTAAAATTGCCTATTTGAAAAAAAATTACTTGCCGCTTTATGGTCAGCATTTTGTCGATGAATTAATAGCCGCGGCGACAGAGTTTAAATTTTGATTTTTACACGCAAGATAGTTTAGGTTTGAAGACTAAATATAGAAATAATGGTGCATCACAACTGTTTAATTAAAATTATTCCAATAGAATGGTGGTCGTTATTTACTTTGTGAACATCAGAAAAATGATATGCTTTACTAAGCCAAAAATTGGCGCTTGAAATTTCAATTTAAAATTCATTGCCGAGAGCAAATATCATGAAAAAAATTCACAAGTTAGATGATCTAACTTTTGATAATCGATTTGTAGAACAATTACCTGCTGATACTGAAGTAGGCAATGCCTGTCGTCAAGTCATAGGCGCGTGTTATTCTCACGTTAAGCCAACTCCCGTGCAAGATCCTAAAACAATTATTGTAGCGCGTGAAGTAGCTGATTTACTCGATTTAAGTGAAGATGTTTGTATATCTGAAGAATTTACCCATATCTTTGCTGGTAACCGACTCGCCAAAGGAATGCAACCTTACGCAATGTGTTACGGTGGGCATCAGTTTGGACAATGGGCGGGGCAGCTCGGTGACGGTCGTGCAATTAATTTAGGTGAAGCAGTCAATACAAAAAATGAACATTGGGCACTACAATTAAAAGGTGCAGGAAAAACACCTTATTCTCGGCAATCTGATGGTTTAGCTGTGCTTCGCTCATCTGTGCGTGAATTTATCTGTAGCGAGGCAATGTATCATTTAGGCGTTCCCACGACACGAGCGTTAAGTTTGGTTTTGACGGGTGAGAAGGTTTGGCGCGATATGTTTTATGATGGAAATGGTGCATATGAATCCGGCGCGATTGTTTGTCGAGTAGCGCCTTCTTTTACGCGATTTGGCAATTTTCAGATATTGTCTGCGCGTGGCGATGCTCCTCTATTGAAACAGCTTGTTGATTTTACAATACGCACGGATTTCCCCGAATTGGGTGACCCTTCGGAAGAGGTATATCTCAACTGGTTTTCGCAAGTGTGCTTATTAACGGCTCAAATGGTCGTGCATTGGCAGAGGGTCGGGTTTGTGCATGGCGTAATGAATACCGATAATATGTCAATTCTTGGGTTAACCATTGATTATGGGCCTTACGGTTGGCTTGAAGATTTTGATTTGAAATGGACACCTAACACCACGGATAGTGAATTAAAACGCTATTGCTTTGGTAATCAACCTAAAATGGCGTTTTGGAATTTAGCGCAATTAGCCAACGCAATTTATCCCTTAATTGGCAATGTGAAAGCGTTGCAATCGACGCTTAACGAAAATTACACGCAACACTTTCAACAGGGTTGGCAAAGTATGATGGTTGAAAAATTGGGTTTGCCTGATTTTCAAGCAGATACGGATGATGATTTATTATCGGCGTTGACGCATTTACTACAATTAACGCAAACAGATATGACGCTTTTTTATCGGCAATTAGCAAAAGTGGACTTTTCTGTTGAATTTGAGGCGCTGGATTTGTCTTTACTCGATGAAGCCTATTACACACCTGATTCACTCGATAATCAGTATAAAAAAGTGCGCTTAGCTTGGTTAGAAAAATATTACAGTAGATTGCGTGATGCTCGCGTGAATGAAGTTGATCGTATATCGAGAATGAATGCGGTTAATCCGCTTTATGTACCGAGAAATTATTTATTGCAGAATGCGATAGATGATGCGAATAAGGGACACTATGAAGAAATTCATCAATTACTTGAGGTGTTTCGCACACCTTATCAAGAAAATAGTCAGTGGACAAAATACAGTCAAAAACGACCAGCGTGGGCAAATGAGAAAGCGGGGTGCTCGATGCTTTCGTGTAGTTCATGACGTTAATTGAATGTTGAGTATCTTTGAGAAATCATTCCTCACGCCCTATTCATTTATTTTGATCCTTGTAGCAAATAAAACTTACATGAAAAAATCTTGATTTTTAATTGGGTGTTATTACAAAATAGCCGTTTATGTTCAGCGAATTGCTATCATTTAAGCGATCGCTTTGTAAAGTCACCAAGAATTATTTACTTAATGATTATTTAGGTTTTAATTATCGCTTGTTTAGTGTAGCAGATTATAACCATTTGAAAAATTCAGTAATTTCCTAAATAACGGATTAATCATGTTAAGAATTCGCCCAACTACTACGTCATTACCTAAACTCATTTTTTGGAGTCTTTTGTATACAGCAAATGCTGTTGCAGATAACGATATAGCTTCAGAAACAGATTTATTGCCCACCATGACAATTAGTAGTCCGGACGTGAATGCAGAGAATCTTAAAACTGAATTAACTCGAAGCGATTTGCAAAGCGCTGAAATGCCAGACCTTAATAATGTTTTAAAGAATGAAGCGGGCATTACCCTCAATCAAGGGAGTGGGCAAATGACCACTGCCATAACCATTCGAGGTGCAGGTGGTAATGGACAAGGCATGGCTACCTTGGATGGTATTCCGTTATTTGGCAACTTTGCGGGTATGTTTTCATTAAGTCATTATCCACTAGACGCCTTTGATCAAGTCACTGTCACACGCGGCAATGAATTAAATCAAAGCAGTAGCCGAACGCTAGGCGGTGCAATTCATTTAAAAACACGCCGTATGCAACCTGAAGATACTTTTTTGCATCTTGAAGGCGGGAGCTATGATACCGTTCGTGAAGCGGTAGGCAGCGGTGTAACAACGGACGCGGGTAATTTTTCAGGTGTGGTTGGAAGAAGTGATGTATTTGACGGCATCAATCAAAGCCTCACTGGAAAAGAAGGCGACAATTTTGGCATGACGCATGCTTCAGGCAATTGGTTCAAAGATTTTGGTCGTGGACGTTTAGATGCGTCACTTTACTATGTTCGCAGTGATGAAGATATTGATGGCCCCGGCCTTGTCATGCAAAGACGCGCTCTAGGTTGGGTTGATGACAAACGTGGCAGACTCGCTGACGAAACATGGGTATCGCAATTACATGGTGAATACGACATTTCACCAACATGGAAAAGCTCACTGCAATTGGGCTTTACGCAAGATCGACAAAAAATGATGGCAACTAACGTCAAGCCGTTTGCCATTAGTAACCAGTTGTTCCTACTTGACTGGAAAAACACGCATCAGCTACCCCTAGATAATCAAAGTAATAATAAAGCCGTTGTCGCGTGGGGCATCAATACGCAGCATCAACAAACACTCAATATGCCCGCCTCGCAAACCGTCATAAGTCCCAATGTACATGGTGATGTCACACTGGGCAAGTGGACATGGAGCGCAGATGGTCGTTTTGATCAAGGCGATGTTTATGGTAATCATAACGTATTTTCAGCAGGCGTTAATCGTGAATTGATTCAAAATGTCACCTTTTTTGCAAAGGGTGGTACAGGCTATCGTCAACCCGGCGTGAGCGAATTGATGAATCCTTTGTTTGGCAATAAAAACCTTAAAGGTGAAAGTAATGCGGGAGGTGAAGTTGGCTTAATTTGGCGTCCACTCCCCGATAGTGAGATTAAAGTCAGTGGCTACCATCAAAATTACAACAACATGATTGTATTGATGTCTTCCGCTCGAACTATGAGAGGTGAAAATGTACCCGAAGTAGAAGTTTGGGGCTCGGAAATACAAGCACGTCATCGTTGGTCGTCTTTCTTAGAAAGTGGCGTCAATTACACTTATATGGATGCCATGAATTCTCTCACGCATTTGCAGGCGGCTTCTCGCCCAACTCACCAAGGTGGATTTTGGGGTGAAATTCAGATAGCGCAACCTTTAAAATTTCGCGTTGATTTAAACGTGTATGGTGATTACTGGTATGATTCAGATAATAAATTAAAAGCCCCAGGTGCAACGCGTCTTAATGCTTTATTGAAATATCAATTGACCAAAAAAACAGAACTCTATGTGCGTGGTGAAAATATCACCGACGATAGAACACCTAGAATTCTTGATTTTAATTACAATGGCGCAGCTGTTTACGCGGGCTTTAGAACAGGTTTCTAACGGCCATTTTAATGAAAAAGAGTTGCTATCATTACCTTGCATTAATTTTTTTTATAGGACTACAACTCTTTTCCATTCGTATTTTGGCCAGTGATGATTGCATTGACGTCAATCAACTCAAACAGTCGCCCATGACTTTAACTGAGCGAGTGCATTTTTTAGTCGATCCACATGGCGCTTTGACATTTAGCGATATTGTTTCACCTAATATGGCCGGTCAATTTCAGCTTGATCAAAATCCAGCTGAAGCATTCAATTTTGGATATTCCCTTTCGACCTATTGGTTTCGCCTTGTTCTTTGTAATACAAGTAGCATTCCCGTTGATCGAATGTTTGAGCTAGCTGATGCCAATGCGACAACGGTTATATTTTACTCACCACAAGATAAAGCGCCTTATCAATCTTTAGAAACTGGATTGCGTTTACCGCATGCAACGCGCCCGTATGAAAATAGATTTTTTATATTTCCCATTACCCTACCCCCGAATAGTACCCAAATTTTTTATATAAAATTACAGTCTATTCACCCCGTCATTATTCCCTTTAAATTATGGACACCCGCGCGTTTTCATCAACATGAACGCAATGACTACTTTGCCCAAGCGTTGTATTTTGGCATGGTCGTATCGATGATTATATTTAATGCACTTATTTTCACCGTATTGCGCGACACTATTTATTTGTATTATGTAGGGTATGTTGCTTTTTTCGCGCTCTATATTGCCGCGATAACCGGTCTTGGGAAAGAATTTTTATGGCCTAATTTAGCCAATGCAGATATTTTTGCCGCTGAGTTGTGTGATTTCACGATTATTTCTTTACTCCTTTTCACCAGGCGAATGCTCAATACGAAAATGGTCATTCCTGTGATTGACGTTATCATAAAAATCTATATTGCGGCCTATATTCTCCAGTCAATTACAGGCTTTATTGATTTTGCCCTTGTAATCAATCGTTATGCGACGTTCATGCACTTAACGGTGGCATCACTTATTCTCATTGCCTCTATTTTATGTACATTTAAAAGACAGCGTAATGCCTACTTTTTTCTTTTCTCATTTTTCATGCTTTTTGTGGGTGCTGTTTCCATGATTTTGCGCGTGCTTGGCGTATTGCCCACCAATGTTTTTACTGTGAGCGGATTTCAATATGGCTCTGCATGGGAAATGCTGATTCTAGCGTTCGCCCTAGCTGATCGATTTAACTCCATTCGGAAAGAAAAAGAAAAAATACAAAGTGATCTGCTCCAAGCACAGCAACTTCTTGTTGATAATTTAAAAGCGTCAGAACATATCTTAGAAATACAGGTAAACGAACGCACTAACGAATTACAAATTCTTAATCAAACGCTAAATCAAAAAGAAAATTACCTTCGGGAATTAATTGATAATTTCCCTTTTATGGTCTGGCTCAAAGACACACAAAGCCGTTTTCTTGCAGTGAATCGGGCTCTGGCTGGGCATTATGGTGAGGCAAATACAGACAATTTATTGGGCAAAACGGATTTCGATTTTGCCCACAAAGATATTGCACAGCGCTATCGAAATGATGATTTATGGGTTCAGAAAACAAAACAACCCAAAATAATAGAAGAAAAAATTCTCGATCATTTAGGCAATATGTCTTGGGTGGAAACGCTAAGAGCGCCAATTTTAGATTATCAAGGCAATGTGCTAGGGACAGTGGGGTTTTCACAAGATATATCCGCTCGAAAACAATTTGAAGCGCAAACTGAGGCACTCAATCAGTCAAAATCCAATTTTTTGGCGAATATGTCCCATGAGATTCGTACACCAATGAACGGAATCATAGGACTATCTCGACTAGCACTCAAAAAAGAAATTTCAGAAGAAGTGCAAAATTATTTGGAAAAAATTTACAGCTCCTCAAATGAACTATTAACCATCATCAACAGTATTCTCGACTTTACCAAATTAGAGTCCAATGGTTTTTCACTCGATAATACGTATTTTAATCTTAATAGTTTATTGGAAAATGTTGATGACTTGTTTGAACATAACAAGCAGGAAGCGAGCTCCACACGTTTTAGCATAAATGTCTTTGCTGATGTACCTCGCGATTTAATTGGGGATGCCACCAAATTACGACAAGTTCTTATCAATTTACTCAGCAATGCCACAAAATTCACCGCCCACGGGGATATTTTCACAACCATCACCCTTAAAAGTCAATTTCGAGATACAGTAGCGCTCAGTTTTACAGTTCGCGATACTGGCATTGGTATGACGGATGATCAACTTAAGCGATTATTTCAACCTTTCTCACAAGCAGACAGTTCTATTACACGTAATTATGGTGGAACTGGCCTGGGCTTAGTCATTTGCAAGCAATTAGTAGAATTGATGGGGGGAACTATTCATGTTTCAAGTATCTATGGTGAAGGCAGTACATTTGAATTTACCGTACCATTTACAATTGCTCCAAGTCAGGTCACTTTACTCAATAAACCCAAACCATTTTCGGCTACACCACACTTCAATGCACATCGAATCTTATTAGTCGAAGATAATGAAATTAATCAAATCGTCGCTGAAGAATTATTAACGTCTATGGGTTTGATTGTTGAAATAGCAAATAATGGTAAAGAAGGTGTAGAGCGGGCGTTAACGCAATCCTTTGATCTGATTTTTATGGATATTCAGATGCCTATCATGGATGGTTTTACCGCAACACAGCGTATTCGAGCTGAGTCATCATTACAAAATACCCCTATAATCGCCATGACCGCTCATGCAATGGAAGGCGACTTAGAGAAAAGTCTAGCTGTAGGTATGAATGCGCATCTAACCAAGCCCATTGATATTGATAAATTAGTAGCTGTATTAAATCAGTGGTTCATCGATACCCAAGACGAGTCAATAGTCCATGCTGTCACGCCTGACAAGACAACAATATTACCCGAATCTTTACCCCCCTTTGACTTGGTCGCAGCGCTTGCAATTTGCAATAACAATTCGACGCTATTACATAAATTATTATTGAGTTTCAGTATAAATTACAGTGACCTAGCCAATCAATTAGCTATATTTATTCAGGCAAACGACTTTTTACCAGCTAAACATTTAACACATTCGATAAATGGAATGGCTGGGACATTGGGAGCACATGAATTAAAAAATGCATCCGCCGCATTGGAATTAGCACTTCATTTAGAAGATACAGAAAATATTCATTCATTGTTGAGTGATTTTACCGCTGAATTTAACAATGCTATCAGGGCATCAGCATCGTTATCTGCGTTAGAGCAACCGATACGTATGAGGTTGGCAAAAAGAAAGCCAATGCGTGGGGGCTTTTAGATATGCATGGTAATGTTTGCGAATGGG